>JBAVVE010000152.1:0-3096 GCA_049697135.1 Bathyarchaeia archaeon
GAACGCTCAGAAGACCTCCTTCATACGCAAGTTCGAAGACTTGGTCCAAGCCTACACCGAGAACTCTAACAGAGCAAGCTCGTCGTGTTACAGACGTATTGAGGATAGGCCTCTGGTAGTGGAGAGCTTCAACGACGCCGCATATCCCTTCAATAATGCTGAGGACTGCGATGCCGTCCTATGCGTCTCATCCAACACGGTTCTGCGGTTTGAAAAGGACAAATACTTCGAGGCTATCGAGCTGTATGGGAGGCAGAAGTCGAAACTTCAACTGACGGTCTCACAGGTATATGCTGCCTCTCTGATCAAAGAAAAATTTGCCGTTCAACCACTGAGCACCGAAGAAAGAAACGATCCTGCGAAGCTAACACAGAACTACTCAAAGGTTATCGAGCAAATAGCGGAGGATACTTGACGATTCCAAGGCCAATTCCTATTTGTCGACCTCTGTCTACTGCACTATGCTCACGGTGCCGTCCGCGATAGATGTTGCGGACAGTAAGCGGTCAGGCCGCTGTAGGTGTGACGGATGTGAGGTTTGTGAAGCGTCGGTTGGACGTGGTCACGTCCTGATGCAGGATTTTCACTGCGACATATCAGTCAGCACACGAGTAAAGGCTAAAGCATGAGCGTACATAGGGTTGTGACGGGGCAGCTTCCTGAGTATTCCGATCATCAAGAGGCTAAGATTTGCGGCATACGTCGGTGTTCTATCACGTGTCATAGTTCTTGTTGGCCTGATTGTCTACTTCTGGGCACATCTCCCTGAGCCCTATGCGGCATTTCAAGTTCTGCTTACTTTCACTCTAGCAATCATTGTCTTTCCACTGGCAGTGATCTTTCGTGATGCGCGGAGGAAGCGGAGTGCCCGCAGCAGGAGCGGCCGAGCATTGGCGAGCTGACACCTCGCCGCCCACCTGTGGAAGACCGTTCGAATCATTGATTTGTCCACCGTTCATCGGAGTACGTACAAGCGGCAGAGGAGCGATCCGAAATCACGAAATGCATAGGAAACGTCGCCACAGCCTGCGAAGTCAGAGTCAAGAGGCGGTCAAGATGAGCATTCCATTGCGTTGTCACGTACGCGGGAGTTCGTAAACGATGAAGAAAACGAACCACGCCCCTGCAAGCGAGAGAACGATCGCTGAAATTGGGGAGGGGCTTCGCGAAGTAGTCTTCCACACCAACGAGGCGAGCATCAACAAGTCAATGTCGCCGCGACCGCAAAACCGATTCCAGAGAACACACCAGTGAAGACGACAATTCTCCATGTTTTCTTCAATCGCAAGCCTGAGAAGTCTGAAAGACTAGCAGAAAAATATATAGCGTGAGCGTCTGTCGTCATGTAGCCTTCAAGAAATCAGAGGCAAACAATTACGGAAAGAATCAATATTCCTGCATATGCGCGGAGATGGATTGTTCTAGACGTCCTAGGCGGTATCGCGGGACTCGCAGGTGGGCTGGGCGCCATCGCCTTTCGTCTCATGATCGATCTGAACAATCACCTATTCTTCGATTTGGTGCTCCCTCACATATCTGTGGGTACCGGGCGTTTCAACCTTGGCCTCATACTGTTACCTGCTCTCGGCGGGCTCATCGTTGGCCCGATAATCATGCGCTTCGCACCAGAGACCAAAGGACACGGCGTACCCGAAGTCATGGAGGCTGTCGCACTAAGAGGAGGCCGCATAAGAAAGAGAGTAGCATTCCTGAAAGTAGTCGTCTCATCAGTCACTATAGGTTCAGGGGGAAGTGCCGGCAGAGAAGGGCCGATAGCTCAGATTGGATCAACAATTGGTTCATTCCTCGGCCAGGTATTCAAGCTCGAGCCCCAAGACATCAAGCTCTTAGTCGTCTCTGGGTTGGCGGCTGGAATCGCCGGCACCTTCAATGCTCCCCTCGGAGCGGCGGTCTTCGGGCTTGAGGTTCTGTTTCGCGGAATTGGCTTATTCAACGCGATGCCGGTGATCCTTGCCTCTGTGATAGGCGCTGCCACTGCCTCTTCATACTTCGGGCAGAGGCCTGCTTTCAACGCAGAAGGGCTGGCATCTTGGACCCCTCCAGAACTGGGCTTGTACGTCATTCTAGGATTGGCCTTCGGCGTCATCTCTGTTCTGTGGATCAGAGTATTCTACGGAGTGGAAGATTGGTTCGAGAGGATGAGGGTTCCATCTCGATATAAGCCAGCGTTGGGCGGGCTTGTCACCGGCTTCTTGATCATGCTGTATCCAACATACGGTCTCGCCGGCGTAGGATATGAGGGGGTGAACGCGGCCTTGCTTGGGAAATTCTCCCTTCTCTTGCTCCTCACTCTGGGTGCGCTGAAGATCATAGCAACCTCATTCACGATAGGTTCAGGTGCTAGCGGCGGCATCTTTGCGCCAAGCCTCTACATCGGGTCGATGTTTGGCGGCGCTATGGGGTTACTATTCAACTGGGCATTTCCATCGATTGTGCATCAACCCTTCACATACGCGCTCGCTGGAATGGCCGCCCTCTTCGCAGGCGCCGCCCAAGCCCCGATCAACGTCATCATCATGATCCCCGAGATGTCACATGATTTCGCACTCATTCCCCCAATAATGGCCTCTTCAGTAACCAGTTTCTTTGTAGCATGGCTCTTCCTGCGAGGCTCCTCAATCTACACAATTAAGCTTCAGAGACGTGGCGTAAACTTGAGGATGGGTAGGGCTCTTGCACTTGACTTGATCAAGGTGGAGGAGGTGATGACCAAGAAGGTGACTACAGTCGGCCCCGATACACCCGTGCCCGTGTTGGAATTGCTCTTCGAGGAGGAGCATCACACGGGCTATCCGGTCGTTAAGGATGGACACCTTGTGGGGGTAGTGACGCTTGAGGACGTTCGGAACTTGCCTGACGATGCGAGGGACCGAGGCCGAGTTGGTGATATCGCCTCGAAGAACGTCGTTGTAGCTTATCCGGATGAGACAGTGCATTCGGCGCTCGATAAGATGCATGCAGGACATGTCGGTAGGCTACCGGTGGTTGACAGAAACAATCCGACGAGGATTCTGGGAATCGTTACTAGGCACGATCTTGTCCGCGCCCACGAGATCGCTGCCGAGAGACCTGCAG
>JBAVVE010000153.1:0-12939 GCA_049697135.1 Bathyarchaeia archaeon
AAGGTCTAACAATTCCGGGAAAAGCGCCGGCCGTGTCGTAGTCACTCAGCATGATTTTGAATTGGCGGTTCTTGGTCAAGGCTCGGTCTTCTTGAGTATGGTAATCCTGATATCCATACTGTCTCGGTGTCAGCGCGGGCAAGATCAAGTGTAACTGCTCTGCCCCGTTCCCTGAAATCGTCCACATCGGCAATAACCCTCATCCAAAAGGAGTTGTAGGGCTCGTATGTTTTGATGACCATCGGGGAGGGGCCGATTGGCATTCCAGCTTCGTATTTCACTCTTTGAAGTGCCTCCAGTCCGTCAATGTGTGCGGGTACCGCTTGAAAGATCTTCGAGGTATCGTGTGTAAGATTGGCATATTCGACAACGAGGTCAAGATACCGACTCAGCCACTCTCCGAGTTGGCTAGCTGGTTCTCTGTTAGCAATCTTCAGTCTTGTTTCTTCGATGAGCCCTCGCTTGGCCAAGAGCCGGACCGCGGCATAGAGACTTCTAGGTGCAATTCCCAATTCTCGTGCTAGGCGATATGATGAATCGAAATCATGCCCCCTATCGAGCAGTAGTGCCAAGAAGATCATGTAGGGTATTTTTCTGCCGATGTAGCCCGCAACCTCGGGATCCCGCACGTGTTCGGTGAGTCGCGCTAACCACAAGTTCGGGCCGTTTTCTATGAAGACTCCTTCCTTGCTCAGAATCCCTTCGCGAATCAGAATGCGCCTTAGATTCTTGTATGCCCCGGTCCTACCTGAATAGCCGATTCTCTGGGAGACGAATCGACGTGGGCCAGTTCCTGCGCCTCTGAGTTTGTGGAGGAGCTGAATTTTGGGGGCGATGCGTAGGAGGTCGTAGAGCAAGGTTTGCACGTATGCAAAAGAGAAGCCCTCTATATATAAATGGAGGGCCATGATAATGCACTAGACTCGAAATGCCAACTTTCTACCTGCTAGACGAGTCTGCAATAGGTCCAGATCCTTCAGGCATCCTCAACGCCGAATTCTCAAGAAGGCTGCAACGTGCTGAGGACAGACCTAACATCTTTGCTGAGCTCTGCGTTTTGGACATACTCCTCACAATCTGTAGAATACGCGATTCATACTACAAGGAAAGGCTCATCCTGAAAGGCGGCCATTCCGTTCGAGCGTACGTTCCCCTACGCGCGCACAGGTTCTCCTACGATCTCGATTTCAACATAGACAGAGAAGGCGCGCACACTTTCAGAGAGATTCAGACCCTCAATGATGACTTGAATGCGTTCGCCGAAACTAGAAGGATCGAGATCCGGGGATCAGTCACGTTGAACAATCAACGGTTTCATTGGATCGCTTTCAACTACAGATCGATAGTTGAAAGGAAATACGGCATTAGGATTCCAGAGGAACCGAAAATAGAGATCTGCAAAGACTGTAGAACGATCTGCACCCCTGCAGAGAATGAGATAGTCACGATGGTAGATCCGCGGCTTCTGGCGGTCGTCCTCCCTCATGTGAAGCAGCTGGATCTGAATGAACAACTGTCAAACAAACTATACACGATCGGGATAACCGCGAGGCAAAGGCGGCATTTTGACATCTTCGATTGCGATAGAATCGTGAAGTTCAATGCTGATAGGCTTGATTGGAGCATAGTCCGCGACTCTTTTTGTGCTATCTTGCGACGTGAAAGTCCTCGCTCACACATAGAACGGGCGAGAAGACTGATTGAGAATACTGTCCGGGATTCGAACACGACTCGGAGAATCGAGTCTGGGACGTTCGAGTCGTTCGATTTCAGAGAGGCAGCAAAGACGGTTTCCGAGCTTTACTCCAAGCTGTCCTAGCAGAGAATCAATAAAAGGCATCGAACAAATCTGGACATCTTGTTGGATCTGTGCCTGCGATGATCGGTTGACCAGCCAACGCCGGATTCCTCTTAGGCGGTCTTGATCACCAAACATAAACCCCTGGCCTCTCCAGATGAGTGAGTCATGAGAAGGGTCATCCTCGATTGTGATCCTGGGCATGATGACGCGTTCGCGATAATGCTCGCGGCCAAACATTTGGATGTGCTTGGTATCACGACCGTTGGCGGCAACCAGCTACTGGAGAAGGTCACAGTCAACGCGTTGAAGGTGCTCGAAGTAACCGGCATGACCCACATTCCAGTCTATCCCGGCCATTCACGCCCCACGGTCTGCGATTTGGTTACGGCCCCACAGTTTCACGGAGAAAACGGCATGGACGGGCCAGTCCTCCCCCATCCCACAATCAAGCCACAGAGCAAACATGCTGTGGATTTCATCGTCGATACCGTCATGTCAACGGATGACGTAACGCTCGCAGCGACTGGTCCCTTGACGAATATTGCAGCAGCGATCAACCGTGAGCCGCGCATCGTGGACCGTGTTCGCGAAATCAGCCTAATGGGGGGCTCAGTAACTTTCGGAAATTGGACCCCTACAGCTGAATTCAATGTCCTCGTGGATCCAGAAGCAGCCTACCGGGTCTTCAATTCTGGGATTCACATCAAGATGTGCGGCATCAACCTCACACGTCAGGCCTTTGTTACCACGCGAGAGCTAAAGCACATTCAAGAAATCGGCAACAGGGTTTCCAAGTTCTGCGTCGATCTTCTGACGTTCTTTATTGAATCCTCGAGCAAGAGTGCGGGGCTCAGTGGAGCGAACCTTCATGATCCCTGCGCAGTTGCTTGGCTGATAGATCCAACTCTGATCAAGGCGGCGGACATGCATGTCACCGTGGAATTGAAGGGTGAATTCACCCGTGGGATGACAGTTTGCGACTATCGACATCTACGCGGTCCAGAACCGTCCATCGATCTGCATCGTACTCCGACCATGGGCCATCGTGGCAAAGAGCCTAACAGTGAAGTAGCTCTCGAGCTCGATGTCGAGCGCTTCTTCGAATTGCTCTACGAAACGATAAGGGCGTACTCCCTCTGAAGTCGCTGAGAGGCATAGAATCCACTCTGATCGGATTGTGATCTATCCTGAACCTGCGTTGTCAAAGTTGCAGTCTCGAGAGTCCCGAGGAGCTGGGGTTCTGTCCGAACTGCGGACACAGATTCATACCGAACTGCAGGTTCGATCTTATTCCTGATGACTATGCCTACGAACCGGACCGAAGCGCCATCGAGATGATCAAGGCTACAGGAGTGCTTCCCTACCTTGTGAAGAATCTGGCACTTCCAAACTTGGAGAAAGATCTGCTATCAAGGCTTTCTCGTCAAGCGCACAGGGTCGCTCATCCATCCAAGGTGGATGCGCTCGTGAGACAGCATGCAATCGCCCTGTCTCTTGACACCTTGCCGGAAGTATTGATCATCGAGGGCACTCAGCCAAATGCCTTCACTTTCGGGAGGGAAGAACATGCGTATCTGGTCCTGAATTCTGGCATCTTGGACTCGTTTACGGATCGTGAACTCTGTGCGCTCTTTGCGCACGAGTTGACGCACATAAAGAGCGGCCACATGCTCTATCATACGGTTGCGGAAATTCTCGGTGGCGGTATCGGAGTTTCGGCCTCATTCTTGAGCCTTGGTATTCTTTCGCTTCCTGTTCGTCTAGCGCTTCTTTCGTGGCACAGGGAATCTGAGGTCACAGCCGATCGGGGAAGTCTTATCGTCGTGAATGACATCGACGTCATGAAGTCTCTCATGACCAAGCTTGCCGTATGGTCATCCGGTGGTGTTCTCTCATCTGGGCAGTTAGATATCGAGAGAGAGAAGGTTGGCATGCTGGAGTCCGCTGCGGAACTCTTCAGTACGCATCCGCTGTATGTCAACCGTTTCAAGCGGCTCAAGGAGTTCTCCGAGAGTGAGCAGTTTCTGAGGGCCAGACGGAAAGTCGAGACAAGACTGAACGTGCTTAGGGCTCTGATTCCGTTTTGTCGGTTCTGCGGCGCAAGAAAGCCGATAGAAGATTTGTTTTGTCCTACATGCAAAAGATGTCAGGTCTAGACAAACCCTGTGCGACTCTTGGCCGTCTTGGGAGTAAGGAAAGATCCTCTCAGTATTCGCTAATTGAAAGCTAGCATTGCATTAGTACTGAGGTTGGAAGCCTGAACGTCCTTATACGCGGCTCAGGATAAGCCGGCCGTGCAAGATTTTCGGAAGAGAATCAACATGGATGCGATGAGCAGAAGGAGATTCATCAGATATGGTGTTGCATCGACGATACTCGCAGCAGTCGGAGCTGTGTCAACCTACTTCCTATTGCGTAGACCCGGACAGGCTTCCAGCAGTAGCAAGTTGCCCCCGGGACAGTCCGAGGTCCAAACCCTGCAGGTCCTACACGTGGGCGCAGTCCCTGGGATCAGCGTCGACGACTGGACTTTCGAGGTAGACGGTGAAGTTGAGAACCCCGTCAAACTAGACTGGAACCAGTTCATGCAACTACCTAGAACAGTCAGTGTCTCCGAATTTGACTGCGTGACGGGTTGGACAAGACTGGACAACAAGTGGGAAGGAGTCCGATTCAAAGAAATCGTAGAGCTGGCTCATCCAACCGCCAAAGCGAAGTATGCAACGATCGAGTGCTACGGAGCCCCGACCTACGCGACTTCACTCCCTCTGGAGGATCTTCTACGTGACGATGTCTTATTCGCCTACGGGCTTGACGGGAAGCAGCTGGCTCCAGAATACGGCGGTCTCCTCCGGCTTGTCGTTCCACAGAAGTATGGGTACAAGAGCGCGAAGTGGGTTAGGCGAGTGAAGTTCACTGAGACCCAGGAACTTGGTTACTGGGAGAGCAGGGGATACAGCAACACCGCAGACCCTTGGACCAATGACAGGTATGCGTAGCATCAGCACGCTAAATGGAAGTCGACCAACTTGAACCGCTTCACCTTCTACAAGAAGGTCTCTCGTTGGAGTGTAGCGATACTAATCGTGATAGCTTTTCTGTCTCTAATATCAGGATTCGGACTAACCAATCCCGTCGTCACATACAGGCTGACTCTTGGCCTCTTGGAGAGGGGCCTGTCGTACAACCTGCATATCCTGTGGACGCCTCTGCTCCTTCTCGTATTCACATGGTTGCATGTCTTTCCCAGACTGGTCATCGAGAGCAAGAGAATCAAGATGCACAGGCCGGAGCTTCTCGAAGGCTTCATCCTGGCAGTGGGAATTCTCAGCTTCGTCTACTTCTACCTGCTCAGTATCACCTTCCGCGTGTAGCGGTGCATCGTGTTTCTGGTAAGATGCACGCCAAATCGGCGGTTCAAATTCGGATGCCCGCACCAAGAATGTCACGCACACAAGACAATGGTTCAAATCCCAAGGATCATTCAAACCTGTAATAGAGCAGGTTCGGATTGTGACGAAATTCCACTTCGATTGCGTCTTCTACTACGTATCTGATATGGAAAGGGCGATCTCGTTCTATTCTGATGTGCTCGGCTTGAGACTGACTTCCAAGGATGTCGTCGCCCGGTTCGACATTGACGGCGTTCTGTTAGAACTCGTTCCCAGCCGAGACAAGAGGAAACTGAAAGGAGGCAGCAACGCGCGTCTTTGCCTCAAAGTCGAGGACATCAGTCAAGCCGTTGAATACCTGAAAACGAATGGGATTCATGCTGGCGAGATTCAGAAAGCGGAGAATGGTAAGCTGACCTCCTTTGCGGACCCGGATGAAAACGAGATTTGCCTCTGGCAATATGATTGATTCAGATACAGTCGTTCTCCGCACGCCAACGTTGCTTGTCGTCGTTCCGGTCACCAGTTTTGTGTGTGTGTGCGAACCAGACGATCCGCACACACAGAAATCACGACCGAACGGGTAAGGGGCCGAGTCCTCTGGCGAGCATCTTCAAGCTCTTGGCGTTTCTATCAGGATTTGGACTTCACATATTCCTCTACAGTATTAGTGAGATGCTTGATGTCTTTCTCCGTGTGGGCATAGCTAACTCCCCCGTGCATTATCTCAGGCAATAGAATGATTATTTCGTTTTCGAGAAGGAAGTTGAACATCCTCCTGTATTGGGCATGGTCATAATGCGTGAAGCCGCTGATGTCTTTTAGCGGCTTCTTGTTGGTCATGTGTATGCAGAACATTGAACCGATGCCGACTGCCTGCGCTGGGAAGCCTGCATCTTCGAAGATGCGGTTCATATCTCCGCGCGCCATATTGCCCAGCTTGTCAATATGCTCGTGGACTGGGGAATGCGCAAGCGTATTGATTGTGGCGAGGCCTGCGGCCAAGGTAATTGCGTTCCCCGAAAACGTGTTTCCATGATAGGCATATTCCAGGCCTGAGTATTTTGTGTGGTCCATGTGTTCCATTACGTCTCGTCTTCCACAAATGGCGCCTATGGGAAGACCTCCGCCGATTATCTTCCCTAAGACTGTCAGATCTGGCTTGACATTGAAGTATCCTTGCGCGCCGCTTAGGCCGAGTCTGAAGGCTGTGATGATCTCATCAAAGACTAGAAGGGTGCCTGTGTCATCACAGTATTCTCTTAGTGATTTGACGAACTCTCTATCAGCCGGAATACACCCACCGGCGAATAGGACTGGTTCTAGGATGACGGCTGCCAGCTTTTCACGTTTCACGCGATCCTCGAAACCATGAAAGTCATTGAACGGGACGACAATCGTATCTTCTTGCGAACCTTTCGTGATTCCTCCGGAAGGAGGCTTATCGAAGGGGGGCTTCATGGCGATGTGCAGTGGGTCATACGCGCCGTGCCATCCTCCTTCAAACTTGGCAATCTTCGAGCGTTTTGTGAAAGTTCGAGCGAGACGGACGGCGAAAAAGTTTGCTTCACTTCCAGAGCTCGCGTGACGAACCATTTCTGCGCTTGGCACATGTTTTGTTATTGCTTCTGAATGAGTCACTTCTAGTTCATGGACAAATCCGTAATGCCATCCGTTCTCCACCTGAATCTTAATCGCTTCCATTACAGCGGAATGCGCATGGCCCAGAATCAGGGCCATGTGCGTGCACCAGTAGTCGGTGTATACGTTGCCGTCCAGGTCGATGACATTCGCGCCTCTGGATTTCTTCACAAAAAACGGGTAAGGGTCGAAATGACGGTTCTTGTAAGAGACACCTGCTGGCTCAACTTTCTTAGCGCGTTCGAACATCGCACGCGATTTCTTCGTCCGGTCTTCGTATGTACCCTTGCGCAGAACCAACTCGCTCAACTTCTGACTCTATCGGTCGCTATGAATCTCATATTTCTACCCGTCTTTCCTCACTTTTGAGTGACGCTAGGCGTGGTGGGATACCACGCCACGTCTCGCATTCCTGCGTTTGAATCGTCGGTAGGAGTCTCCTTGCGTGTGTGCGCACCACGTGATCCACACTCACAACCAGTCAAACGACGACGCCTGACCGGTCAGAGGGCTCAAACAAAGTCCAGTTTACTATTCAACCAGCAATAATCCAAAGCGGTTCATTTCTTCGTGATATCCCTTCAACACATGGATTCGATACCTCATCTTGCGGGCCGTGCTGTAAACATCCACAGCAAAAGCTTCCAGACTCGGACGAGCCGCATGCGGTTGCTTGCATTCTCTCTTGTTCCCCGGACAATCGCTGCACAAATTGCAGGGTGCGGGAGGGAACACAAATGCTTTCGGAAAATCTGCTAGGAAAACCCCTCTCTCCAAGGCCACCGCCTTCTTTTGCATCTCTCGGCCCCATCGGTGCCGTAACTCTGGGTCTTTGAATTCAATTGAGAAGTGAAGGAGAAGGCCGACTTTGTATTCATCGAAGAATCTTCTGCAATCGGCTACGGAGGGGACTTCTGGTGGGCAGCATCCCCTTCTGCCGTACCTTTCACAGCCATATTGGCATTTCATTCTAACCCAATTTCCAGTGACGACGTCTTTCGGTTTGATCCATTTGAAATCATCAAACCCATGATCCTTCGCCATTCTTTCAATCCGTCTGGTAGTCGACTTTGTCATCGTATCGTCCGTCCTCGACCCATCCCTTCGGCCGCTCGAATATGATGGTATGCTTGCGAATATGTTGGCCTGCGCTCGACGCCCTGCCATAAGCATGGAGTTCTAAACTCGCCCGGATGAGCAGTCTTGTGTGAAGCTTAGTGCGCGCTGCTGGAATCCGAGTGAAGGCGCTGATCGGGTTTCTAGTATACGAACGGGACGCCCAAGTCCAGAAGCTCTCGTTTGACAGTCCCATAGAGTTCAGCGTATTCTTTCGTTGGCGCTATTCTCTTCACATCGTAGCATTCCTGGAACGTCTTCCCCAGAGGAGCCTCTGCAATTCTTTTCTCGTATTTGGATACGATCTTCTTGACTAGCTGGTTCGCTTCGGATCTCTTGATGCCGGATTCTGCTGCTCCACATCCGACTTCGCATGCCATCTTGGCTTCCATCGGCGTCGCTCTGTTCTTGTGCTTGTTCCTGGCAACAGCCATCTCCCAAAGATTCGCGCCAGATACGACGCTCGCCAGGCCGTGTGCTGCCGCCTCGTAGAGAACCATCGGAGTGCATGGTCCTGCGGCAGCGAATCCGTTTGACAGTGAAATCAGAGGGGAATTCCTAGCCAATGCTTGGTAGACGAGGCTTATTCCCCAAAGAAGCTCTCCTGTCGTATTGTGCATGTGTCTAATGTGAAATGGGAAGTAGTTCAGGTAGTGAGCTTGGTTGACCATTAAGCCCTGAATATGGTATGCTGCTCCGACAACAGCCGTGCCCTCTGGTCCTCCGCAGTATCCCCCCAGCATAGGCCCAGTCAGTGCGCCGACAAAAGAGCCGTACTGGTGAAAGTGAACCATCTTGTTCAACAGAGAATAGTCGACCTTCAGCTCCGAAATGGAAGCAACAAACCTACCATCAGTCAGTCGCTCTCCCCACATCGGGTTGCTGGCCGCCATCTGCGCAGCGTCGGACTGTGCAGTTCCCACGCCCTGCAGGAAAATGCCGGGCCTGCCAACTCTCCTCGCTGCTTCCCTAAACATCATGGCGTGAGCCACAGCGCCCTTTGTCTCGTACGGGGCGCCAGCCTTGATGCTTCTTCCTTCAACCTCTTCGAGGATGGGGGCGCAGACGCCATCTGCGAGGGGCTCCTGCAGGTAAGCCATCGACATCGGAACGAATAGTTCTTCATCACAAGTGATGTCGGGACTGAACAGACAGTACGGTCGTTTTGAGTCCTCTATCTTCCTGTGCGTCATCTCACTGGAATCCTTGCCGTATCCTACGATGTACCTTCCAGGGAAATTCGCCATTGCTTCACGGATTTCGTTCTCATCAAACAGTATCCTTCTGTGCGTGCTCGTGCAGAGAGTTCCAACCTCCAGATACAATTCAAGGGCGGCTTTCCAGAGGTCGTCTGCCAGAGAATCGTCCGAGGGCACGAGGTTCTCGGGATCGTACCTTATGCCGTATTGTTTGACCACGTCTTTGATTTTCGGAACCAGCACCTTGAGTTCGAAGTCCTTCTCCAAGCAGATGGGGCCTGTTTCGGCCCTGTCCAGCACCTCGTTTATTCTCCACGGGGGCGTCATGGAATCACCTTTCTTGGACAAGCTTCTGAGCTAGCTTGACTCCTTGTTCCGCCGTCTCCGCCCAACCATCAGCCCCGATCTGCTGAGCCCATTCATTCGTCGTAGGTGCACCTCCAATCAGGATGAGGAACTTTTTCTTGAGGCCCATCTCGTTGAGGAGGTCCATCACTTCCTTCTGTGCGGGTTTGGTGGTTGTCATCAGAGCGGACAGTGCCATTATGTCGGCCTCGGTTTGGGTGGCTCTTTCGATGAACTTCATCGATTCCACATCCTTCCCCACATCGTAGATGTCAAAACCATTTACTTCTAGCAGAAGAGCGACGATGTTCTTTCCGATGTCGTGGATGTCGCCTGAAACAGTTCCGATCACAATCTTGCCTATCCTTGCAGCGGGGGACTTTCCCCCACTATCTTGCCTTATTCTGCTGATCAGAACACGGTTTGCTGCTCTCATGGCGTCAGCCGCTGACATCAGATCGGTGAGGAAACACTCACCTTTCTCAAATTTCTCGCCGACGGACTTGATTGCCGGAAAGAGCTCCTTCTCCAGGATCTGTATTGGGTCCAAGCCGGCGTCCAAGATTTCACGTGCTGCTTTCTCAGCATCGTCTTCTTGACCGTTGACGATGGATTTCCTAAGCCTCTCAACCATGGTCTCCGGGCCCAATCCATTCCCCAGCCTAGTCGGTAGACTCGTTCATTCGCTATAACGCTTGTCGAGGAAACTGATCGATGCACTATCACAGAAACACATGGTACTAACATGCGGCGTTTCAGCTTGACTTGCTCATCACATGCAGGCGGAAGACCAAGGTCTGATAGCTCTCGATCGCTAGGTGACTGAAGAATTGCCCACCAGTACAAAATAATGAGCATATGCCCGGAAGAGATTTGCGCATCTCTCCACTTTCTATTTGCCTATGATGTTTTAATACCAGAAGACACTCTCCGAATTCAAGGGCATATCAGTGAAATTCAGTGTAGTGGTTGAGAGGGACGAGGACGGATACTACATTGCCTCAGTTCCGGAGTTGCCTGGCTGTCACACTCAAGCAAGAACACTCGACGAGCTGACAAGTAGGGTCAAAGAGGCAATTGAGCTCTACCTAGAGACAGAAGGGACCAAAGCTGAAGGGAAGATTGAGCTCATCGGCGTTCAATTCATCGAGGTCCCCCTCAAGTGAGCCTAAGACCACTACCGGCTAGGAAAGTAATCAAGCTTCTGAACAAGGTAGGCTTCCAAACCATAAGACAGCGGGGCAGTCACGTCATTCTCAAACACCCTGACGGAAGAGTGACTGTCATTCCTATTCATCCGAGGGAAGATATTGGGAGAGGCCTCCTATCCAAAATAATCAAGGATACTAGAATGAGTAAGGAGCAATTCCTCAAGCTGCTGGATGACGTCTAGTCATTCTGGGGCTATCGTCGATTTCGACTTCTGGAGACTATCCAGAGCTCGCCAACGAGCAGAGCAGCCGCTAGCAGAAGCAGTTGTGATGGCGAGCCGGCGGGGATGTGAACTGTGGTCGTTGCGAGTGTTCAAAACACCTGAACTCTGTGATTAGGCGCGCTCGTCGGGTACTGGCCCTTTGGCGGCGAATGACTAGACACATCATGCAAGCACAGACATCCATAGGGCTAGGACAAAGCGCTTGACCGAGTGATAGAAATGTATGACCCTAAATTGGCGCGAGCGCAAGCTACCGACTTTAGTCGTGGAGTAAGCGAGCCCTTGCAGCTTAAATGTGGAGCGCGTCCAAGGAATGTTTCGAGTCGAATCATACAAGCCCGCAAGGGCCAGTAGGCTCCACATGTGGTCGGGATGTCCAAAGGCTCGAATAAGGCTCCCAACCGAAATAGGCGGGGCAGGTTCGAGTAAGAGATTGTGTCGTGAATATGGCGGCTCGCTGCGGCGAGTACGCTGTCAGGCCAATGGCTTGGCCTATGCTTCTACACTGGGATGGATGCAGGTGGAACCGCAACAACGGAATGCCCACCCAAGCGAAGAGGATCAGAGTGGAAGCATGAATCTCCCGACTTCAGTCGCGGAGAGAGTCAAACCTCATGACCAAAATCCATGAGACCCCTGCTCACTGGCCGAACCCCGAATTATGGAGTCAGAGTACGCATCCACTTGCGTGAATGTTGACGCCCTGCTTGAAACGGTCACGCCGTCTTAAAATAGTCAAATAACCATGGAACCGTAGGGAGCCGAAAGTTGGCCCGATCTATGCTCTCCGCACAGGAGAGGAAGCTGCTGTTGGAAACGCGGGACATTCTCGAAGAGCTCTTGGAAACAGAGGAAGTTCTCAGAGACAAAGCGCTGACGAAATCCATCAGGGACTCCCAAGAAGATGTGAAGATGGGAAGGCTCTACACAATTGAGCAACTCAAGAGCAGACTCCGCAGAGAAGGCTAGACCGCCTTGAGAAACCGATCATAGACATCACAATTCAGTTTATCGCTCAAAATTACACCGACCCGAAACCACGACGATTCAGATTGAACGCCAAGTCGTGGGATGAACTCAACTTGACCGAGAGAGACTAGCCAGCTTCCTTAGTAAGCCGAGAGTTCCTATTTGCTCCTCGGCATCAGCTGCATCTTTCGGGCGAAGTTCACTAGGTCATGTAGATCGTTCTCGACATTGAATCTGTAGGTTTGGGCGTTGCCAACCTTTCGACCTTTCTTGACAAGTCCTAACCTTTCAAGTCTCTCCAATGATGACTGAACAGTCTTATAGTCTAGTTCTGTCGAGTCGGCAAGCATGCGGACCGTTTGCTCCATGTTTCCGACCAAAACTGATTGGTCAAGCACCCTTGCTATCGCTCTCCCATGTGGATCTCCGAATAGATTGGTCAGGGGGCCCATCTCTGCCATCAATCTCACCATGTTACATAGCGCCAAGCCCCTCAATATAAGGTTGTAGTCCATTACACGGAGAGTGGATTGCATTCCAATAGCAAAGAAGGGCAACCCCACACATGTCCGAGGATTCATTCTCTACAAACTTTGGCTCAGTCATTGTTGGATCAGCAAAGGGCGGCATCACAAACACATAGATTTGGAGGATGATTTGCCCACAAGCTACGACAAGAGATTCAAGGGCACAATTCTATCGGAAGCGAGAACCTTGCACACGCATGGCTATGTCTCGATTTTCAAGTCTGAGGGTCGAGATGTCATATGTGCCGTTCTATCCGAGGAATGCATACGCGGGGGGTTGCCGATAGTGAACGCCTACCTCAAGGCGGTAGGAGAGGAACCGCTGGAAGGCACTATTCGGGAGATCATTACGGGTAAGCGGTCAGCGCCGACAACCCCGCTTACATCAGAGGAACTTCGCAAGTACGCCCGAATGCACCGGCAGGCACGGGCCTAAGGACCCCGACCCCCCTCTGGTTATCACCGACCAAACCGCAACGCAACCCCCCACTAACCTACCAGAACCGGGTACACC
>JBAVVE010000154.1:0-9287 GCA_049697135.1 Bathyarchaeia archaeon
GGTCTGTATTGCTCGGAAGTCTGCATTCTGATCCGCGGACACGATCGTCACCGCTGTTCCTGTCTTGCCAGCCCGTCCTGTTCTACCAATCCGGTGGAAGTAGGTGTACGGGTCGTCAGGGACGTCATAGTTGATGATGTGTGTGACGCCGTCGATGTCCAGGCCTCTGCCAGCTAGGTCTGTAGCAACTAGTATGCGGCTTCGACCGCTTCGAAACTCGTCCATTGCTCTGTCGCGTTGGCTCTGGGAGAGATCGCCGTTTATTGCAGTTGCATGCTCGTTTATTCTTCTGAGCATCTGGTTCAGCCAGAATGTGGTTCGCTTGGTTCGACAGAACACTATGGCACGTTGGACATTTCCGTCTCGCAGGATACTCACGAGTGTATCGAGCTTTCTTTCTCTGTCTGTTTCGTAGAAGCATTGTTTGATCTCTTTGACGTTAAGGTCCTCCGATTCGATTAGAACCTCGCGTGGATTCTTCATGTGTTTACGGGCGAGCCGTAGCACTTCTTTGGGCATTGTCGCCGAGAAGAACGCTGTTTGGCGTCTTCCGGTCTTGTCGAGGATGCGTTCGACATCGTTTATGAAGCCCATGTCTAGCATTCTGTCCGCCTCGTCTATCACAACACATTGGACGCTCTCGAAGCGAAGGGTTCCGCGCTCGAGATGGTCGATTATGCGACCAGGTGTTCCAACGATTATCTGTGGTCGATCTTCCAACGCGTCAATCTGAGCGTGGATTGATTGTCCACCATAGATCGCTAATGCGTGCTTGCGTGTGAGTTTGCCGTACGAGTTGATGTCGTCAGCTACCTGCATCGCAAGCTCGCGTGTCGGAACCAGCACCAACGCCTGAATCTTCGGGTTGTTCTCATCAACGATCTCAAGGATCGGGATGCCGAATGCAGCGGTCTTTCCTGTTCCGGTGTGTGCTTGACCAATTACATCGCTCCCACTCCAGAGAAGCGGAATTATTGCTTCTTGGATGGGAAACGGTACGTCAAATCCTAGCGCTTTAACAGCGCCTAATATCTCTGGGCTTAGGCCCAGTTCTTCGAAATTACTCATTGTTGATTTCTCCTCAGCCTCTGCGTGAAGGTCGCAAATCAGTACTAGAGGCCGAAAACTCGATCCACCGTTCTGTCATGCTGTGAGCAGCTACGGGAACTAGAATTCGGATTTGTTCTCAGACTTCCGCGATCTTACTGCTTTGGCTTTTGGTCATCTCGTGAAGAACTCAAGTCTTGTGGGTGTCCACGCAGCTGTGAGCACTTCTTGCACGCGCAGAGGCCTCCGGCGCCTAAAAACCTACTGGTCTTCAATCTACAATACAAAGGCGTCATTCGAGACTAATACTTCATTCAGATCACACTCAACATGCCTGCACAGGATAGCGGCACGGTAGGAAGGTTCATTCCTTTCAGACTGCTCTATTTGATCGGAGAAAGCCTGTGAGGATTTCCAGTCAATCTCTTCGCCAAGTCGCTGAGCTGCTGGATGAGGGAGAGATTGCGGGCCTGATCGATCACACCGAGCTCAAGCCGCACGTCCTCCGAAGAAAGATAAGATCGGTTTGCGATGAGGCTGGCGCTCACCGCTTCGCGACTGTCTGTATCAACGGATGCTGGGTACGTGAAGCCTCGCAGTATCTGAAGTCCAAGTCAAGCCGAGTAGGCATTGCGTGCGTGGTTGGTTTTCCGCTCGGACAGATGTCGACTGAATCGAAAGGGTTTGAGACTTTGGACGCCATCGCGAACGGAGCGACCGAGATTGACATGGTCATCAACATAGGAAAGGTTCGAGAGATGACTGCCTCGTCCGGAAGTGAGAGTCAGACGATGCGTGATTTCGTCAGAGACGACATCGCGACAGTTGTGAAGAAGTCGGACGGAGCGCCGGTGAAGGTGATTCTTGAAACCGGCTACCTCACGGACCAGGAGATTGTGGAAGCCTGCCGGATCTCTGAAGAGGCAGGCGCCGCTTTCGTCAAGACCTCCACTGGTTTCGGACCAATGGGAGCGTACCCTGCCCATTTGAAGCTGATGCGTGATACGGTCGGCGATAGGTTGGGCGTAAAGGCGGCTGGCGGCGTAACCAACTTCTTGGAAGCGATCAGATCCATATACGCGGCGGCCAACGCGCCCAATCTCCTTCGTCCGGACAAGTTCCGAATTGGGACTAGCAACGGAATCAACATTGTCAATTCATTGAGCTGGGCGAAGTACGACGACTCTTGGTTTATGGAAGAGGTCCCGTGCAAGATCTGCCCAAGCAACTATGTGTCGAAACAGCCGTTAGAGGTTCAGACAGTGTATGTCAAGAAGTGCAAGACGTGCCCAGATAACGGGTACAGGAAGTTCAAGGACTTCTAGAGGTAGGCGATGGAATCTTGCATGGATGGATGGGAAAGGTCCTCAGAATCGAGCTCAGTAGAAAGAAGACTTCCTCGCAGCCTCTCACCAAGGAGCAGACTGAGCTATTCCTAGGCGGAAGAGGGTTAGGCGTCGACATACTCTTCCGAGAACTCCCACGCGGAACCAATCCCCTGTCCCCGGAGAACAAGATGGTATTCGCGACAGGTCCGCTAACCGGGACAGGTGCGCCAACCTCAGGCAGGTACTCAGTCATAACGAGATCTCCTCTAACCGGAACGATCTTCGACTCCAACTCCGGCGGGCATTTCGGAGTCCAGCTGAAGCGCAGTGGCTGGGACGCGGTGGTAGTAGAGGGCAAAGCAGAGAAACCAAGTTACCTATGGATTCGCGACGAATCAATCGAGATCCGGAATGCCGATCACATCTGGGGATCCAAT
This sequence comes from Bathyarchaeia archaeon, assembly GCA_049697135.1. GTDB lineage: Archaea > Thermoproteota > Bathyarchaeia > 40CM-2-53-6 > 40CM-2-53-6 > CAVPLU01. The sequence goes on from JBAVVE010000154.1 coordinate 2,813, forward strand.
ACTCATACGACAGAAGACACTGTCAAGTCTGAGACCGACAAGGAAGCCAAGGTAGCATGCATAGGACCTGCTGGTGAGCGGCAAGTTCTGATCAGTGCCATAATCAATGACAAGCACAGGGCCGCCGGCAGAGGCGGCGTCGGAGCCGTCATGGGGTCAAAGAACCTCAAGGCGATCGCCGTTCTCGGGACTCATGAAACGCCGATAGCCAATAGAGAGGAATTCACAGCAACCGCCCGCGTCGGCCTCGAAGCGATTTCAAAGAACCCGGTCACGAAGGACTCACTACCGAATTATGGAACAGCGGTCCTCGTGAACGTGATCAACGAGATCGGGGCCTTACCAACCATGAACTTTCGGAGGGGCTACTTTGAGGACGCGGATGCGATCTCTGGAGAGACGATCAGGGAGCGAATATTCGAGAAGAGGGTCGCGTGTGATGCGTGCACGATTGCTTGCGGAAGAGAGACCAAGATACCAGGAAGAGACAGACACGGAGAGGGTCCAGAATATGAGACAATAGGGGCTTTCGGTGCCGCTTGTGGAGTACGCGATCTGGAAGCAATCACAGAGGCGAACTATCTCTGCAACGAGTACGGGCTCGACACCATCTCAACTGGTAGCACGATAGCATGCGCGATGGAACTCTCAGACACCGGTCACCTCACCTCAGGTCCAAGATTCGGGGACTCTGAGGCAATGGTGAACCTTGTCAAGATGATCGGCGAGCGCACTGGGATTGGGAACGAGCTCGCTGAAGGATCTTTCAGATTTGCTGAGCGGCACGGGCATCCGGAGTTCTCGATGAGTGTGAAGGCACTTGAGATTCCGGCCTACGATCCCAGAGGGATTCAAGGAATGGGAGTAGCATATGCGACGTCAAACCGGGGAGCATGCCATCTTCGCGCATACATGACGTCGCCGGAAGTTCTAGGAAACCCTGCCCTCATTGACCGTTTCAAGATAGACGGAAAAGCCAGCCTCACAATACTGCTTCAGAATATCTCAGCCGCCACAGACTCAATGGTTCTGTGCCGGTTCTCACAGTTCGCCATGAACCCGGAACACTATGCTCGCTTGCTTCGAGCAGTCACGGACATACCATTCTCTGCCAGAGATCTGATGGACATCGGGGAGAGAATCTTCAACCTTGAACGTGTCTTCAACGTGAGAGAGGGATTCGGTCGAGAGGCGGATTCCCTTCCGAAGCGAGTGCTGGAAACGCCTTTGCCTGAGGGACATTCGAAGAATGTCACCGTCGCGTTGGAGCCCATGCTTGATGAATACTACAGGCTCCGGGGATGGACGAGCAACGGTATTCCAACGATCAATACCCTCTCAGAACTGAAACTGCACGACGCATCCAGGCAGGTTGAGGACCAATGCGCAGTCTAGCAAACCGGTATCGGAGTTGAAAACGTGTTGAAGAAGGGAAAAGCAAGCCGAGCGGAGGTGAAACCCGAATGACGGAAACAGAACAGGCAAAGATCCTCATCATAGACGATGAGGAAAGCATACGAAAGTCGCTGGCAGCGGTACTGGAGGAGAAAGGATACCTTGTTGATATGGCTGAAAACGGCCAAGTGGCGATCGAGAAATCCAAGACAAAAGCCTACAACCTAGCACTGATCGACATACGCCTCCCGGACATGGAGGGGACAGACCTCCTGACAGCGATCAAGGAGAATACTCCAGATATGGTTGGGATCATTGTCACCGGATACCCGTCACTTCAGAACGCCATTGAAGCCGTCAACAAGGGTGCGGACGGCTACGTAGTCAAGCCATTCGCCATCGACGTACTCCTCGACATGGTCAAGAAACATCTTAAGATTCAACAGGAAACAAGAAAATACAGCGAACAAAAGGTCGCTGAGTTCATCGAAACACGTGCCAAAGAACTAGAGAGCCGGCCATAATTTCTTGTTGTTTGCCTAGAGCAAGGCTGATCTATCTCGTCACTGTGGAATTCGGAGAGGCGATTTCAAGATGGCAATAGATGTAGTATGCAATATGGAAGTAGATGAAAAGAATGCGAAGTGGAAATCTGAACACAAGACGAAAACCTACTTCTTCTGTTCTGCGATGTGCAAACAGGAGTTTGACAGGAACCCCGAGAGATTCATCAAACCCGCGTAGTCTGCTTCATTGGCTAGGTTCTCTTCTTTGTGCGATCTAGGGTGCCGATCATGTACTGGATCCCCAAGCGAGGGCTCGACAGGACTGGTACATGGATCTCGGCGGGTTTCATGGTCTCGAGTACCCTTGCCATTGACGCTTGAGCTAACACTATCACGTCCGTCTTCACGTCAAGTTCACGCAGGCATTGACTGACTATTCTGTCGTGGGTCGATGCGTCTCCGCTAACCACAGCCTCGAAGGCTCCTTCGCAGAGTCTGGACTCGATAGTATGCTTCTTCCCGGTCTGGGCTGTTTTCCTCTAGATGAGTTCCGTTGTAGGCTTGAGAGTTGTCGCCAGTGTTGCCGCAACGCCGATTCGTGTGCCCGTCTGCACTGCCTTCTCTGCCATTGGTTCATCGACACGAACGACGGGTATCCCAACCATAGGGCGAGCCGCTTCGACACACGGCCCCATTGAGGAGCAGGTCACTAAGACAGCATCTGCGCCGGCTTCTTCGGCACCACGCAGATAGTCTGCGAGACGCCTGTAGGTCGCGGGACTAGGTGCTCCCTCTCGAATCGTGTTCCTCAGCAGACTTTCGTCAACAATATGGTAGATCTCAACATTCGGCATGAGTTCCACACACAGTTGCTGAAAAGTTGTGGTAAGCCCGGCTACTGTGTGAAGAAGTGCGAGTTTCTTTCTGGGCACTGTCACCGAACCACACCATCCTTGCTAACCTGATGAGAACTTGAACCAACAATCGTTTCCGTCAATATCCTTGGACTCTGCACGATGCAATGCCTAAATGCCTTGACGATCAACTGCAAGCTCGCCTTATGCAACCGCCGCCACAACGACATCAGAAGAGATTCATGATGCACTTCTACGTGACACTGACCAACAACTGCAATCTCAAGTGCAGATACTGCTACGGAAAAGCCTGCGAGGATTTCGGCAGCGACTTTCATGACCTTACAGTCGACTACTCGTTGCCCAGCTCCATATCCTACGACACAGACGCATTGCAGGCATTTCTGGAGAAAGATCGAGATACAGTTCTCGTATTCTACGGCGGCGAGCCGCTCCTTCGAATAGACAAGCTAAGAGAGATCATGGATCGAGCGAGGAACAGCAAATTCATGATTCAGACGAACGGGCTCTTGCTTGATAGACTGGAACCCGAGTATGTGAACAAGTTTGAGACAATCCTCGTCTCTGTAGACGGCGACGAGGCATTAACGGACCACTACAGAGGAAACGGGACATACCGGAGAGTGGCAAACAATGTGCAAAGAATCCTCGCGAATGGATTCAGAGGCGAGATCATCGCTCGAATGACGGTCGGAGAGGAAACCGAGATCGATCGTCAGGTCCTCGCGTTGATTCACGGCAAAGATCTGCCGGTCTCATCAGTTCACTGGCAGCTTGACGCATTGTTTTGGCAGAATGATTTCCCGAGACGACAGTTCGCTAAATGGGCCACGGAGAGTTACAATCCTCGGCTGAGAAGCCTCATACAGGCATGGGTGGAACACATGCGAACCGATGGGGAAGTCTTGAGACTCTATCCCCTAGTCGGGGTCATGCAGTCTCTTCTGGTGAATGAAACGAGCCCCCTCCGCTGCGGCGCTGGCTGGATCATGTTCAACATCCAAACAGATGGGAACATAACCCCCTGCCCGGTCATGGCTGGCATGAAGGACTTCTACTTGGGCAACATTCGAGAGACCTCGTCAGAAAGTCTGAGAGATACCGCCTTCGTATCTGATCCCTGCACTCGCTGCGATATTTATGGGATCTGTGGTGGGCGATGCCTCTACGCGAACGCCACCAAGCTCTGGGGAGACGAAGGATTCCGACAAGTCTGTGACACCGTCAAAGGAATGATGGACTCGCTGCACGAAGCGCTGCCTGAGGTCAGGCACCTCATTCAAGAAGGAAAGATACAGCTACAGGACTTCGAGTATACGAAATACAACAGTTGTGAGATTATCCCCTAGCTGACGGCCCTCGTGAACAATCTCCTGCGAAACCTAGCTCGCCGCAGACTCACGTTTGCCATAACAAGTGGAATGCCCTCACGATGTTTGGGGGAAGGTTTATTTCTCTTTTTTGCATGAACTTGCGACTAGGGTAGTCGATAATGGCTTACTATTGCGTCCCGAAACCACCGCTTGCGTACACATACCTGTTGCCAATGCAGTACATTGTTCATCAGCCTCCTGAGGTCTACTATCAGCCTCCTCCTCAGGGGTACGTCTATCAGCCTCCTCCTCAGGGGTACGTCTATCAGCCTCCACCGGTTGGTTATGTGTATCAGCCGCCGCCTCAGATGTACCTCGTTCAGCAACCGGGCCAGCTCTACTACTACCCGCCACCAATGCTCAGAGTGCAATAGCCCGGCCTCAGCCATATTTCCTCACGGCTTCGATGAAAGCTAAGACATTCTCCCACTTGACACCGGGTTCGAGATCGTAAGCGGGACCTATCACGAGTCCTCCTCCATCGCCGACTGTTTCTATGCGTTCCTTCACTTCCGACGTGATCGTGTCAGGTGAGCCATAGGTCCAGTCTGAGGCGGTTCCGACGGTTCCCCAAAAGGCGAGTTCACTGCCATACTCCTCCTTGAGTCTCGCCGGGTCCATGACGTCTGGTTGGACAGGGTTTATCGCGTTCACGCCGATCTCAATGAGATCCGGAATTATCTGTTCAATGTTGCCGTCGCTGTGATAGAGAATCTGTATAGTCGGGTTCACGGCGCGTGCTGTTCTGATCATCTGAGTAAACGGATCTTTCAGGAATCGACGCCAGAGATCAGGACCGATCATCATCCGGGTCGGTTCACCCACATCATCATCAAGACAGATCACATCGACCCCAGCTCTCGCTAGAATTGCCACGCTCTCTGAGGAGATCATGGCGAGTTGCCTGAACAGATAGTCAACCAGCTCTGAGTTGTGAAAGAAATCGAACATCAGCTGTTCGAATCCCCTCAGCCTCTGAGCTGTCTCGAAGACTTCCCCACCTAGATGTGGCGGGCCACCAGCCACGGCCAACCCTCTTTCATGAATCTCTTGGACTCTCTCCGCCAAGTGACGATATCGTCGCTCGTCCAGAAGATTCGGAAAACGGAAGGATTTCAAGTCGTGCATATCGTGAGCGCCCGACAGAGGTTCCTGTCCAGGCTTCTCTGGATGATATCCCCACTCGAAATAGGTCCGTAGAGTCCTCAGATCACCAATAGTAATCTTGGCCGGCAGAGTCTCCAAATATCCCAGGAAGTCTACTTGACTTACTGGCTGGCTGAACTCCACAAATCGAACATCCGTGCTGAGCTCTTCATCTGTGTCCCTTCCGTCCGTTTGAGGAAGTTTGGTCGGATAGAAGGAAAGCGCCATCGGGACTCTATCGGGCCGACTGATCGACATCGCGGCCAGGACTCGCTCTCGACACGTGAAACGATCTCGCTCAAGAGAGCGACTCATCTGTCACGACCTGTTACCGAACTATCCTTCACCAATGACTCCGGGAACAGTCAATCTTCCACTATTCACGGGATTGTTAAGTACATTCTTCGGTTGCTTTTGCCTTTGTTCTCAAATTTCAGCGGCTCTATCTTGCTGATTTCACCAAGGCTCTTGACGTGTACGCCACCGTCAGCTTGCAGATCATAACCTTCGATCTCGACTATCCTGAGGTCCTTGACGTCAGGTGGCATAACGCTCGCAAGCTTCGTGATACCCGGAATTTGAAGCGCCTCTTCTCTCTTCATGAAATACGTCTTCACGAGCGGGTTCTTCGTGATCGCTTCATTGGCTTGGCTACAGTAGACCAGCATCTTCTCTCTATCGAAATCGTCTAAGCTGAAGTCGATTCTCGATTTCTCGGGTTCTATCTGGTTTCCTGTGATTAGTGCGCCGGTCTGCTTGTGAAAGATGGCACTGAGGAGGTGTGCAGAAGTGTGCATCCTCATTATTCTGTGTCTCCTGCTCCACTCGATGACTCCGTGAATTTCGCTTCCAACCGCCAAGGATGCTGCTGACTCAAGCACGTGTGCAATGGAATCCTCGCCTACCTTGATGGCTTCGAGGACCTTCACTCCTGCCAATGTTCCCGTATCGCTCACCAGGCCCCCGCCGCGAGGGTTGAACGCAGTCCGATCGAGTACGACTTGGTTGCCGTCGATTGAGGCGATTGTTGCATCGAATTCCGTGGCGTATGCATCTTCCCAGAATAGTCTTCGTGTCATAAGACAGACACCCTCCCTAGGCGGCTCGGCGACAAGAAAAGGTTTACCGCTTGCGCTTCTGTGAAATACGAGTTGAACAAAGAGTGTCCCCACTGGTGGAC
>JBAVVE010000155.1:0-13941 GCA_049697135.1 Bathyarchaeia archaeon
AATTCCATGGAGACCGTGAGCTACTGGCCAGATTCCTCCGAGAGAAACTCAAGGTGCAGACGCGAGTTCATCGTGGCTCAGTGCTAGTGGGAGGGTACGATCAGCTTGGGCCTCATCCGAGCATACAAGAGGTCAAGGACTTGATCAAAAGGGCACTCCACCACATGAGATTTGACGAGTATCACGTTGTGACTCAATCTGGCGTCATCAGCATCAGAGAACGAAAGGTCAGAGAACGCCATGCTAAGAGGAGAGGTTCTGTTCCCTCCGCAAAGCAGAGTGTTCCCTACTTCTTTCCTGGATGAGGCTAACGAGTACGTAGCAGAACACCCGGCACATTGCCTCGCATCCTACATATTCGTAGATGTTTGGGTCCGCCCGTCGCAGAGCTCGTCATTTCCTTCAGCAAGAAGATCTGTCTGGGACTGGCTTCGTCATCCCCGGATTGCATTCAGGAAGACGCCCTATAACTTCTTTCGCATGGGAGAGCGCAAACCTATTGAGGGCAGGCAGTGACGGACTAAGACAGTACACGGTGATGCGAGATGGAACTCTCGAAGGACATGGATCTTCTATCACGCCTGGTTGAGATCAACTCAGATTCCAATCTGAAGACCGGCTACGTCGAGTGCGTGAACGTGATCAAGAAAGAAGCTGAATCTATCGGACTCAAGACCGAAGTCTACGATGCAGTCGAACTGGCGCCTGACAAGAAGCCGAGACCGAGCATTATTGCCCGTCTTGACGTAGGTGCAAAGGAGACGATTCTCATCGCAACCCACTACGATGTCGTAGCAGCTGGAAGTGGTTGGCATCACGAACCATTCAAGCTCACAATAGAAGGTGACAGAGCTTTCGGGCGTGGTGCCGCCGATGACAAATCCGCCATAGTGTGCGCGATGGGTGCGTTGAGAGAACTCACAACCCTGACGCCAAGAGCAAACGTTGCACTACTCGCTTGTCCTGACGAGGAGGTTGGAGGCGAGCTGGGCTTGGGATACCTAGTGAATCACGTGAAGCTTCGGGGAGATGCCGCGGTTGTGGTTGATGCTGCACCTTCCTGCGTTTCGATCGGAGCCAGCGGTATACTGTGGGGAAAGGTGATCGTGAAGGGGAAGCAGGGTCACGCTGGGTATCCTCACCTTGCGAAGAATGCAATAGATGAGGCGATTCCGTTCCTTGGAAGACTTTCGAAGTACTCGGCAATTCGTCAACGAGTCAAGTCGAGCATCCTGGCACCTCCCGGCTCGCCGTACAAGCGGATCTGGGGAAGATTCTCGCTCACCATGCTCAAAGCAGGTGAAAAGGAGAACATTATTCCTGGAGAATGCGAGGCAAGATTCGATCTTCGCGTGTGTCCGGACGAGAACTACCAGGATGCAAAGGCGAGCCTCGATACATACTTCAGGAAACTGCGGTCCTCACCGAAGGTGGACGCGACGCTTGAATACACTCAGCAGAACCCGTCCAACTACTTTACAGACCCCAAGCATCCTTTTGTCACACAGTTCTCAAGAGCGGCTAGCAGAGCTTTCGGGAAGACGATTCCGCTAGCAGGAGAACTTGGTGGAAATGACGGCCACTACTTTTCGAAAGTCGGTATTCCAGTCGTAAGTTTCGGTCCGATTCGCGATGACTGCCGCTTTCACGGAGTCGACGAATTCGTACGTCTCAAGGACATAGAACTCATGAAGAAAACAGCGGTCAACCTTGCATGTGATTGGAATGCCGCCACAGCATAGGCAGCATGTCTTTGCCTGAGATTACCGTCCATCTGGGTCATGGCCACATATCCTGAGAAGCATGGCTTGTCGCAAGTTCCCCCAGATGGGCCATTCTAGGACGGTACGATGCTACGACGGGCGTAGCTGTCAGAGTCTCAAACTCAAGATGGCGAGGACACCAAACCCCAGAATGACAAGACCCGACAACCTGTTTACCCACTTCAGCCAGCCAGGCTGGAGTTTGGATCGAAACAGGCTGACGATGCTGCTGAGGATGAGCCACCATAGAGCCGATCCAACCAAGACTCCCACCACCAATGTCACTGCTGAGATGTAGCTCGCGCTTGTGTTGCCGGCTCCTAACGCTGCGAATATGGCGGCAAACGAGATGATTGTCATTGGATTGGTCAGTGTGAGGAAGAAAGTCGAGAGATAGATGCCAGCCAGGCCAAGCGGGTTCGTCGCGCTGATTCGTTCCTCAGGACTAGCGAGAAAGGTCCTAGCACCGAGATAGCAAAGGAACAGGCCGCCAACGAGGCGAAGCCACACCTGTTGAGTAAGCAAGATGGTAGAGACGAAAACAACCCCGAAACCAGCGATGCAGCCGTAGATCGCATCAGCAGTGGCTGCGCCAAGACCGGATAACAATCCAGCGACCCGCCCATTGCCTAGTGTGCGACGTATGCACAGCATGCCGATCGGCCCTACCGGTGCTGCAATCGAGAAACCTATGACGAGTCCTTTGACCAGGAAAGCGGTGTCCACCTATTTGGCCCTCACATCAGTCCCGCAATGGCCGGTGTCTCTTATCCGCAACGGATAACTGAGAGGTTGCTGTTGGGTGCGATTCGCGGCGGTTGCTGAGTGAGCATTGAACGACGACTCCCGTATGTTGCACGCACTCAGCGTGTTCCACTGCATTAACGATGGTTCTCTCGCGCTCTTTGCGTCAGCCTTGCCTGTTATGAGACTCAGCCTCGGACTCAGCTTCGTTGAGATCGGCACGATCCTTAGTCTCGGACTCGTAGCGACAATGCTGCTGCAGTTCATCTTTGGGTCTCTGTCAGACATAGGCCACGCTGATCGGGCATTAGTTCTCGGATTCGCAGGCATAATCGCCGTGGACCTTGCCTTCCCATTAAGTTCCACATTCACACAGGTGCTCATCTTCTACGTCTTGCTTCGCTGTGCAGCAGCGGTCTATCATCCCGTTAGCTTTGCTTCGATAGGGCGCACCTACGTTCAGAACAAGACCGCAGCCTTTGGATTCCAAGCGGCGATCGGGGACATCGGCCTAGCGCTGGCAACTTTCTCCACAGGATTGCTCTCGGAAATGTGGGGCTGGAAGATACCATTCTGGACATGGGGTGCGATTGGAGCAGCCCTGTTCGCATACTTTGCGAGGATGGTCATGAGACATCATGTTGCCATTCACAAACAGCCAACGATTCCGGTCGGCGAAGTCAACGAGGAGGCTCCTCAGAGGAACACAAGATCCACGAAGTCCGCTTTCGCGGTGTTGGCCACGGTTTCTTCATTGAGTACCGCGACATTCATTCTCTTCACGGGATACATGCCGCTATACTTCAATCTCGTAGGTGGACTCAGTCCATCATTGAGTACAGCGCTTGTTGCAGCCTGGATTGGTGTCGGAGTTTTCGCAGGTTTCATGACCGGGAGAGTCGTGAGTAGGCTGGGCGGGGAAGCCAGGGCGCTCCGGGTGGCGTTCGCAATTGATGCTCTTCTATTCCTGCTTGCATACGTAGCTCTTGGCCTCGGGGTCCCTGCTCCTTGGGCCACGACGCCCTCCTACCTTGCGGTCGTCTTGACTGGCATTCCGGTCTTCATCACATTTCCAGCCGTGAACGGCTTGCTAGGTCTGAGGATGCCGCACAGAAGATTGGGGTTGACTTATGCGTTGAATCTGAGCCTCGGATTGATGGTTGCCTCATTCGCTACCTACCTGATGGGGTATCTGGCCTCTGTGATGGGTATCGCCGTCGCGCTTCCGATGATGCTCATCATCGCAATTCTTGGAACCGCAGCCTCGCTCATGCTCTGAATATGGAATATGGTTTCCAGACCGCATTCCGGAAACGTGCCAATGCTTGATTCCGCTCTACGCGAGGTCTGGGCGGGACTGGGGCAGCGTTCTACCGTGTGCGTCTTCGGACGGGCACTCTGAGCGCCTTGATTGTACCGGAAGAGCGCACAACCGCCGCGGCTACTGGGTTGCCACCCATATGCGTCATGAGCGTCAGAATTGCACGTAGTCTCTCGACTGAATCCGATCTGCAACTGAACACAGCCATACCACTCGCCTCGTTGAAGCCGATCATTCGTGCCGTGATCTCCACCGCTCCGAAGTTGCCCACCATCTGTTCGATGCAGCTCTGCACCGTACGTTCGATGACTTCCGTTGAGATCGGGTTCGTCGAAAGGAGTCTAACGAGGACATATCTCCGCGAGTATCTACGCGTGTCTTGCCGACCTCCTCAGGATCCTGACACCTTCTTCGAGCTGCGGTCTACCAAGTCTCTGTCGGTTCTTCTTCACCATCGTATCCGCGTTATCTGACACGGACCTCAGTGCGGCATCAAGTGGAAGCCCGATCAAGTGCAGGAGTGCTGCTATGTCTCTAGGGGATCTCAACTCGTATGGATTTGCTGCCTTGGTGGAACCAATCACATCTATTGAGGCGTCAACGGCGGTCTCGATTTCGCGTTTGAACACATGAAGCCGCGCTTCAAATCCGGGCCCGGAGATCAATTCAGACAGGTTGAACTCCAAAGCGGCACGACATGTCTCCGCAAGTCTACTCCGCAGCAAGTTGCGCGGTTCTCTTTTTGGAAAGTAGACAATGTCGACTCGTCGGTCTCGGACCGCCACTCTGGAAACAGAGGGCGTCCTACACTCAACTGAGATAATCTCGTATTTGCCTCTAAATCTGCTGAGATTCCTGAGAAGCTCCTCTCGAGACCTGGGTCTAAGGTCCAACCTTGTGGCCACGTCAAGACCCGCATTCCCGAACACTTCGACCACCGGTTCGGAAGATGACAATCGGTCTGGCGGCACAAGAAGACCGATCATCTTCGTCTGAAGTTCAGTCAACGCATTTGCCATTGAACGAGCGTTGTCCATATCGTCCAATGAAGGGCAGAGATGGAGATCGGCGTAAGATCTCATGAGATGAGACCACTCTCTCTGCAAACTCTGATTATTGCCTCCGCATCGTAGTAAGGAGCGAACTTCACCTTCATCCGAATTGGATCACCTTGACAGAGCCTCACATTCCCAAGAAGGGCCTCTTGCTTGTCAAATCTCAGATAGAGGTTGCCTTCTTCATCGAGACAGCTCTTTGCACAGTCAGAGAGGAACTGCTTGTCCGATTCTGAAAGCTTTTGTGATATTATGCTGAGAGACTCGGAGGATAGTTCCTTTGCCGACAATTTCCCTGAAACAGTCGTGATCATGTTTCCATAATGGCCCTTCAGATACCGACGAGTAAGGGCAATCTCAGTCCTTGCGACGAGTGCTATCAAGAACCCGAGCGCGTGCTCCACTTTGCCTATGTCTTCTGTTGCATGAGCGATGGCGGTGAAATTCGCCGAAAGGAGATGCGACTGCCGAGCGGTCATATCACAACGCGACCGATTGCTGTACGGAATGCTCTTGTAAGTGGCTTTTACTAGTTGCTACGTTCAAAGCTAGAGGCCCTGGCATCGGTGACTTGCACTGATCGACTTCGAATTCAAGCAGGTGATTGTGGTCAGGCGAGACCTCGATATGGGGAAAGGCAAGATTGCAGTCCAAGTAGCCCACGCAGCTGTCTCGGCGGCCGAAGAAGCTCGTAAGAAGTCCGCTGGATGGTGGAAGGCCTGGTTGGATGAGGGCCAATGCAAGGTTGCAGTCAGGGTGGATTCTCTGGAAGATATCCTTCAGCTGGAAAGACGAGCGAGAGAACTGAGAATCCCATTTGCTCTGATCACTGATCGGGGCCTTACTCAGATCGAGCCCGGAACGACAACTTGCCTCGCGATCGGCCCCGCACCATCTTCGCTTGTCGACACCTTGACGGGGAATCTCAGCCTACTCTAGCAGTCGCTTCTCTGGAAGTATCCTTGTCCATTTCCCTTGTTTACCGTCGAGAATCGGATGCAGATTCTTGGGTTTCGTGAGGTTCATGATGACTACTTCTACTCCCCTTCTCGCGGCTCTCTCGGCTTCAAGTATCTTCCCTCGCATTCCGAGCGTGACGTCTGGCATTCTTGAGCCTAGAGCAGCTTTGGCAACTGATCTGACATCTCGACAGGCGACTGTGCTTATCAAGCGTGCATCATCCGCAGTCTTGGGATCACGTGAGTATAGACCATCGACATCTGTTCCATAGATCATCATTGACGCACCTATTCGCGGTGCAATCCAAGATGCCATCTGGTCCGCTGAAACTACTCTCCAGCCTTGATTGAGATCCGGAACTAGATCGCCTCCTAGCAGGGGAACGAGGCCCATGCTGAGGAACTTGCGAAGTGGAGTCAGGTCGGCTCTGTAGAGCCTCCCCGACCGGGCTGTCATGAAACTGGACGAAGTGAACGGTACCGCGGGGACCCCGTGGCTGCACAGGATCGAAGTAAGGATCTCCTGAAGCTTCAGTAGCTGTAGCTTTGTCTGCACAAACGAGTTCATCTTCTGTGCGCTGAAGCCTCTGTCGAGGCGATAACGTTTCACGGGGATGTGTCCAAAGGAACCTGCGCCGTTTAGAAGAACGAGTCTCTCCTTACGTTTGGCGAGCTCTCTCGCTATCCGATGGATTGAGTCGAGGTTAGCCCTGGATGCCTGTTTCTTGTCCGTTATTACTGATCCGCCGAGTTTGATGATCACGGTCCTGCGTTTGTCAGGCAATCGTTGCTTACCAACAGTTGTATCGTTAGTCGACGAAAAAAAAGCACTATGATGTGCCGTCAACGTTTCCTTTTCTTCACAGGACTCTTGCGGCGTGGTTTGGTCTTCTTGATGGACGGGGCTTCCTTGGCCACGAGCTTTTCCACTTCAGGTTCGGAGGCCTCCGGGACGTTTGCTGCTGGGGCCGGTGGACTCAGAAAGGCTTTCAGGGCGGCCACATTCTGAGGGTGAACTGTAGATCTGCGAGGGTCTACTCTGATGCCAGCAGAGCGAGCCTGAGATGTATGAAGACCCGCTTGTTGAAGTTCGCCAAGCGAGAATCCTCGCGCCTTCTTGAACCTGAGCTTGCTCGCAACAAATCGTCGGACTAGTGCCTCAGGTGCTGGTGATCTGGCCAAGCCAATCCACTCATCCTATGCGCCAATTGCAAGCGCGTGGTGAATCGTGTGGTCTTTCTTGATGGCAGGATGGTTGGGATCGACCAGTATGACCTCGAACCATTTGCTGGTGCCATCTTCCCACACGTAGTAAGAGTTCAGCACTGACATGTTCGGGTATTTTCTCGCTACCCTTTCTTCCGCTATGTGTTTCAGACTCTTCCCTCTCGTGAACTTGGTGACACCGAGCGCTTTGGGTCTTCGGCCTGATGTCGGGCGGGGCTTCCTGGCGCCCCCTTTCCTAACCCGCACTCTAGCCACAATGAAACCCTGCTTCTTGCGGTATCCCAAAGTTCTCGCTCGATCCGGGCGAGTTGGGAACTCAACACGCTTGATCACACGATCTCTTCTCCAGGCAATAGCCTCCTGGCGAAGGTACTTGTTGAGGTCTGTACCCTTGCGTTTCATCCATGCTTTTGACAGATACTTGTATGCGCCCATGTCTTGCCGCCGGCTGTTTTCCTTCCTGTCTCCCAGATATAGGTCCTGAACACACGAGGAAACGGCTCGATAAAGGTTGTCCCGCCTCACCATAATGAGCGCCAAGCAACATTTGCAGAGGCCGGCCTCGCTCGAGATGCAGGTTCTCCGTTCCAACGAAGCTTGAATAGATAACACAGCACATATGGTGTGCCGAGAACAGTGATTCACTGTGGGCTTTTCCGTAGGTGTTGTAGGAAAACCCAATGTCGGCAAGAGCACGTTTTTTAGTGCCGCGACCCTGGCCCATGTTGCCATTGCGAACTATCCGTTCACAACAATCAAGCCGAACAGGGGAATGGGGTATGTCAGGACCCCGTGCGTATGCAGAGAATTCGAGGTTCAAGATAATCCTGCCAATTCAGCATGCATCGACGGAACTCGACTAGTGCCCGTGGAGCTCGTGGATTGCGCTGGACTGGTACCTGGTGCATGGCAAGGAAGAGGTCTCGGAAACCAGTTCTTAGATGAGATCAGACAAGCTGACGCACTAATCCACATAGTAGATGCGGCCGGAGCAACGGACATCGAGGGAAAACCATGCGACGTGGGCACGCATGATCCGCGGGAAGATGTTGAGTTTCTTGAGAAGGAGCTTGACATGTGGCTCCTCCAAATCATCAAGAAAGACTGGGATAGGACCATCAAGAGGATCGAAGGAACGAAAGAAGACATCGGCACAGTCCTCGAGGAAAGACTCAGCGGGCTCGGTGTCAGGCGTGCCCATGTGCTAAAGTCCCAAGAGGACCTCGGGCTCGATCCTACTCACCCGAGCAGATGGAGCGAAGACCAGCTCCTCAAATTCCTTCACGAACTGAGACGTATCACAAAACCCATGCTCATTGCTGCGAACAAGATTGACATTCCAGTCGCAAAGGAGAACACGGACACTCTTGGGAAACTGGGATACCCTGTCATTCCGTGCTGTGCCGAGGCAGAGCTGGCGCTTAGGAGAACCGCAGAGAAAGGTTTCACAGACTACAAACCCGGTGATAGCAATTTCAAGATCACAAGCCAGACCCTGTCAGCTGAACAGAGGGACGCGCTGGACAGAATACGAGAGAAGATACTCATTCCGTGGGGCTCGACTGGTGTCCAGGCCGCCATCGACCACGCCTTCTTCAAGATGCTCAGAATGATTGCGGTGTACCCGGTCGAGAACCCTGAGAGTCTTACAGATCACAAAGGCCGGGTGCTTCCCGACGTGTACCTTGTTCCCTTCGGCACGACCGCGAAACAGTTCGCTGGGATGATCCACTCTGACCTAGGAGAGGGGTTCCTCTACGGAGTCGAGGTCAGGTCCAAGATGCGGATTGGCGAGGACCACGTACTCAAGGACGGAGATGTAATCTCGATAGTAAGCGCGAAGAAGCGAGGATGACACGCGGTCCTCGATGCCGAGCCTACGCTTGGACGATGTCTTCGCAGACAACTGACCCGGCCGGGATTCTTGCTCCGGAAGTTATCCGGATCCCCGGCATGATGGCAGAGTTGATACCGGTCTTAACGTTGTCTCCAGTGATGGTGCCCAACTTTCTGAGGCCGCTATCCTCGAGTTTGTCCTTGATCTTCATTCGCACAGTTTTGTCGTTGAGCTTGACATTGGCTACGATCGTGCCAGCCCCGAAGTTGCACCTCTCTCCTATGATGCTGTCGCCAACGTAGGATAGGTGCCTTATGTGGGTGCCGTCCATGATTATGCTGTTCTTGATTTCGCAGAAGTTGCCAATCACTGCTCCGCGCCCAATCGATGTGCATGCGCGGATGTGAGCATATGGCCCCACGATGGCCCCCTTACCGACCCACGCGGGTCCTTCGATTACAGTTCCGGTCCTCACTGTTGCGCCTCTCTCGATCGCGACGCGCCCCTTCACAATCGTGCCTCTCTCAACTATGCCATTGACTGATCGCTTGGTCCGGGTCAGCAAGCTCGCGTTGGCTGAGAGAACATCCCAGGGCCGCCCGATGTCTTGCCAGTCTAGCGGACCGATGCTTGCCCATGCGAGCGGTGTTCCGTTTCTGGCAAGAGAGGATATTACGTCTGTTATCTCGAATTCGCCTCTCCCCGATCGATTCGTGGCTCGTATGTGGTCGAATATGGTTGGGCTCAGGACATAGATCCCAGTGTTGGCGAGATCGCTTGGGCTTTCTGAGGGTTGCGGCTTCTCGATGATGTCGATGAGCCATTCCCCGGAGGTCTTCGCCATTCCGTACGATTCAGGGCGTGAGACTGGAACCAGCCCAACGGTTTGCTTGCGTCCTTTCCTTCTGTAGATCTCCAGAACACGTTTGATCGCAGCGGCGCTCACCAGCAGATCTCCATACACCACAAGAAAATCGCCGTCGTCTACGAGTTCACGGGTTACGGAGATGGCACTTGCTGTCCCAGAGATATCCGACTGGCGTATGTAGTCGATTTTGACCCCCCATTTACGTCCGTCGCCTAGATGCTTCTTGATCAGCTCGTCTTGGTATCCGGCCACCATTATTATCGTACGTATTCCAGACGATCTGATGGCCGACACTACATGCTCCAGTATTGGTCTGCCCGCGACTGGGATCATGTGTTTGGATCTATTCTCGGTGAGCGGCCAGAGACGAACGCCTTTGCCGGCGGCTAAGACGACAGCTTTCATGACTCGGCCTGAAGATCTCACAAACAGCTCTCCTGGCTCTTTTGGAGTTGAATCCACCGTGCCCGGTTTGCTTGCATCAATCGACCGCGGCTCTTAAAAGCCTCACAAGTTCAAACCCGCTTCTGCTGGAGCGAGATAGCCATTGGCATTCGATTTCGCTTCGTTTGCGGCTGGCCTGACCGCGGGAGCCCTTTTGGGCGCCCTTGCGGGCTACCTACATGAGACAGAGAAGATAGGAGAACTTCAGGAAAGAGTTCGTATCGCGATCCTTCGGTTTGATAGGCTAGCCTCTGAAACCCATGCTCTGGCGGAGCGCGATGCAGTAAGCAAGGATCTACGAAGACAGCTCTCACAATTGCAAGAGGAGATCAAAGGACTGTACCAAAGGCGAGGCCGTTAAGCTTCAACCTTTTTCGCCTGCGCTACCAGCTCGCCGGGTTTCGCCATCACGCCTTCAGGTATCACTAGCAGTTTCGACTTCCGCACTCCAACATGCCGCAGTGGCGAGACCTTCTTGGCAAGGTTGTACACTTCGGAACCGAAGATGCCTAAAATCATTTCGTGGCAGAGCTGGTCATAAGCCAATGTTCCGGCTTTCTCTTCTATTGTCTTCCTCATTATGCTCCTAATGAGATGCTGCTGGTTGGCGTTGACTCGATCCCTTGTGAACGCTACCACAGACGCAC
Organism: Bathyarchaeia archaeon; assembly: GCA_049697135.1. Taxonomy (GTDB): domain Archaea; phylum Thermoproteota; class Bathyarchaeia; order 40CM-2-53-6; family 40CM-2-53-6; genus CAVPLU01. Next base: position 10,866 of record JBAVVE010000155.1, read on the forward strand.
GGGTGACATATTGGTCCCTAGAGGTGACAATGAAGATGGCATCTATGCGGGTGCTTCCGCGTCTGACCAGGCTGCGAAGATAGTCCGCTGAGTATTCATGTCCTTTGAGTATGGTGTCCGCCCGCATGCCTTTGACATTGGCGGCTAGGAAGTACAGCTTCTGTGACTGATGAGAGAAGTCATTTGTTATGTCATAGAGTGTCGTCTCGACTACTCGCCCAATCACTTTGGCTGGGTTGCTGCAGGGAATTGAGGCGACTTTCTTTTCGCCAAAGTAGGCAGGCGCATAGACATCATACCATTCCTTCGCCCGCCACTTGTCTCTGACTTTCTTAGCAGCCTTGGACAATTTTCGATCACTAGGCGAAGACGCAGCATTCTCCGTGAGCTATTAAACCTTTGGCGCGCGAGAATCAGCAAGCTAACGTTTCCTGTGCCCATCTCGTGGTACTGTATCGATCATAAGCAACACATTGTCGGCAGCGACTAGGCAGAGTAGAAGGTCGTCGATCGTTGTCAGAAGCGATTCCACATCTTGTGCACCAGCAATCGTTGAAGTGACCTGTCTTCCATTTGTCCTCGACCTGATGCATAGTGGAGCGGGCGCGGTCTCGTTGTCCACCCTCAACGCAGCTTCAACCGATCTTGCGACCGAGAGACTTGCATGACGTGTAACAATTGTTGCCTTCAATCTTCCTTCATCTGGTCGGAAACGAACTGGTTAATCATGTGGTAGAACTCTTCAGCATTGCCGGTCGGGATGTGGGCACCCGCGGCGACGTTGTGTCCTCCACCGAATCCTCCAAGTGCAGCCGCGGCGCGGTGCAGAGCCAGCCCAAGATCGACTCCTTTCTTGAGGAGCACTTCAGGGGCTCTGGCGGAGATCTTCACTCCGCCGTCTCTTGATCTTGCCGCGACTATTGTTGCTTTGTTGGGTCTGAGGTGACCTGCAGATGACAAGATCGAAGAGAGTGCTCCTGTCATGTTCTCAGCGATTCTGTCTTCTCCTCTCACTATGCACACGACACTGAGCTCCATGACTGCAGCAGGAGTCTGACTCAACCATTCCATGTATTGAGCTAAGGTCTTGCGATAGGTGGCAGCTAGTTCCTGGATCTCATCTAGGATCGGGCCCCTTTCGCCTAAACACACTGAAACTGCGAGGGCCTGACGATCCATCCTGCCGCACGCGTTCAGCATGGAAGAGAACTCACGAGCATCTCTCGTGGGGCCTCCTGGAGGCTCATTCGTTAGTGTGTAGACGGTCCCGATCAGCTCAAGCGCCTTGCTTCCTTTGAACCCTTTAGAGGCTAGTAATTCCACTATCCCGGTCAGTAGGGCCTGCTTCTCTTTGTGGCTCAGGTCGCTTAATGTTCTCCATCGTTCTCCGTCTTTCAATGGGATACTTCGAGACGCAAGTAGTGCTGTGCAGTTGTCCTCTTCTCCGCTCAGATGCGGCAAATAGGGAGTTGTTGTTAGGGCAAGCGCCCGGTGTATGGGGCGGGTTTCTCGGCCGAAGAACAGCAAGTCTCTGTCAGTCCTCAGGCATCCACAATTGACGGCGTCTTCGACCAGCAACTCATTGGGTCCTAGCAGACGCCTTTCCTTGTTCTTGTCTTGCATGTCGCCCAGTGCACCAACAACTGCAAGCGCTGAAAGATCGACGTTGGTCGGCGATAGACTGCGAGCAACAAAGTATGCGAGGCCGGCTGCGCTTATCTCAGTCGCACCATCGACTCCGAATTCATGTGGGTTCACTTGGAAGATCTCTTGCGAGGGCTTTGCTGTCGGTGGATGGTGATCAATGACTATGACCTCGCGTCCTCTAGCTATCTTTGCGAGTTCCTCCAAGTAGCCGCTTCCGATGTCGGTGAGTACGACTAGTTCAGGTTCACATCGGAGAGCTTCGTCGAGGGTCTGGGGGTCTAGCTCCTTTATTGCACGAAGCTGGAATCCAGCCTGCATCCGCGCTAGACTAGATCCCATGATTCCGATTGCCGAAAGCCCATCTGCATCATAGTGGGATAACAGTAGGATCTTTGAACCGTGTGACCCCTTGTCCTTCAGAATCCCCGCTGCGTCGGCCGATTTGGTCAGAAGGCCTTCCAGATTCCGATGCGATGACATTTCTACGCCACGGAGGCGGCCATCGGCTTGTATTCCCATTCGGGCTGCAGTCTGCCTTCGGCCTTGTAGTACTTGACGAGTCGATGGATCTTAGACTCGACCGTGGCAAGAGCTCTCTTGTTATGGTAGTCTTTCCTGTTCTTCTCCAAGTGCTTTCGAAGCGCACCGGCTCTACGGAACAAGTAGTCAAGGTCCTCTGGGACCTTCGGAGTTTGACCTGAGGCGCGTACGAGCTCCGTTATGCTCTTCCCTGCCACAGGCTTCACCAAGGGCACTCCGTACTTGTCCCTGAGAATGGCCCCAATCGAGCTGGGTGAGTTGCCCTCTTTTGCAAGCTTCGCTATGAGAGCTTCTACTTCTTCTGGCGCGTACTTGAACCATGCAGGGGGCTTCTTGCTCACAGGACGCGTTGAGCCCGAACGACCGCGCTTACTGCTGTATAGCCTTGCTAAGTTGAACACACTCCGAGGGTATCCTCATCAGATTCCGGATTTTGCTATTCGACTAACCCTGATCTATTTAAGTCGTTCCAGTTGTCCTCGGATAAAACCTCTACCGCGTCACTTTTGAGCGACTCTTCCAACCCCCTCGTCCTCCCGCCAGATATGAACGATTCCCGGCAAGACTGCCCTTCATGGATGCGATGACCATGGAGAGTCGAATCCAAGACGCAGACGATGTCCAGATTAGGATCCCATACGGACTCTATCGGGAGATTCTGGAATTCATTGACGCCATCGGGAGTCCATTGAGGCCTGACGAACTAGTCGCGGACGCAATACGCGGGTTCTTGTATCGTTCGGAGAGGCTTCTTCGCCAGTCAGGCATCTAGGCGTGGCTTCACATCGATTCACGCTTTCCGCAGCCATTGAGCAAGTTTTCGAAATGACTCGGCTCTATGGGAGATTCTGTTCTTCTCCTTGACAGTCATCTGTGCAAAGGTTCTGCC
>JBAVVE010000156.1:0-27760 GCA_049697135.1 Bathyarchaeia archaeon
CAACGGCGAATACTTCACCATGCAGGACGTGACACTGTATACCAAGCCGAAGACCAGAATACCGATCTACTTTGCTGCGATGGGACCCAAGGCGGCGGGATATGCTGGAAGATTCGGAGACAACCTAATCACAATCAGATCACCGGCGACCTGCCGTGATGTGATATTCCCAAAGTTCAACGAAGGACTCAGAATGCAGGGCAAGAGCCCTGATGAGGCCGAGAAGATGACACTAATCAACATGGCAATCGGGGATCCGCAGGAGAGTGTGAGAAAGCTAAGGTCTGGCTGGGCCGGGTTCCTCGCGGAGAGAGCCTTTGACGACCCCGATCCAAGACACATAGAAGCCTCAGCCGCGACTGTCGAAGAGAACTTGATCAGGGAATACTTCCAACTCCTGCCAAAGGTCGAGAATCTAGTTGACTTGGCAAGAGAATACCAAGAAGCCGGAGCAGATCACATAGTCTTTCAAACCGGCGCATCTCCTGACCTAATCAGATCAATTGGACACCGAGTGCTTCCTCATCTACGATAACGTGTGCGCTTGACTGCTCGCCAACGGATGCCCATTCAACAGACCCCTTTGGCAGAGTTCTGATAGGGACGGAGTTTCCGGATTGTCCTTCGCGAAAATTGCCTTGCGCAATATCCCAAGGAGGAAGCTCCGGAACTCACTCACAGTTCTTGGCATAGTCATCGGAGTGGCCTACCCATCTCTCAAGGCCACACGCGTCAACTTGATCGAAGTTCTGCGATACAGAGGATCGCAATGCAATCAGAAATCGTCGTCGAACTCGTCAATGTCACGAAAACCTACAGACTCGGCGAGGTCCAAGTGCAAGCACTCCGGGGGGTGAACATGAAAGCGAGCAGAGGTCAGATCGTCGCCATCATGGGGCCTTCAGGATCAGGGAAATCTACGATTCTCAACTTGGTGGGCGCCCTGGATAGACCGACATCTGGGAAGGTCATGGTTGACGGAAAAGACATCTCGAGAATGTCAGAGGACAAACTCGGGCAAATACGTCGAGATTCGATCGGGTACATCTTTCAGTTCTACAATCTGATCCCTGTACTCACCGCGTACGAGAACGTTGAACTTCCAATGCTTATCGCAGGGTATGGTGGAGAGGAGAGACGCAAGAGGGCACATGAGCTTCTTGACCTAGTTGGTCTCTCTGACAGGGCGCATCATAGACCAGACGAACTCGGTGGTGGGGAACAGCAAAGAGTAGCAGTTGCGAGAGCTCTATCGAAGAGACCGCCCTTGGTTCTAGCTGATGAGCCGACGGGCGACCTAGACTCGAAGAGTGGGATGCAGGTCATGACGATCCTCAGAGAGTTGGCGAAGAGGGAGTTCTCGACCGTGGTCATGGTTACTCATGACCATCAGATGGCGAGCCTAGCTGATAGAATCCTCGAAATCAGAGACGGAATGATCGTCAAAGAAACTGAGATCATCTGACTTCGAGTATCCAAAGCAACGGCTGCGCATATGTGGTTCAATGACTCAGGATGAACGTGCTGATCTTTCGAATTGTGAACTCGCTTCTGCTTCCCTACTCTTTCTTCAGGGCTGTTATCGGGCTTAGCGTTGACGCCCTCCAGGCAGGATAGAGGCCTGCTAGAACGCTTAGACCGCAAGCAAGGAGGAATACTTGGGCAAGATCGGACGGCGAGAACCAAGGACTTATTGATATTTCCTGCCCAGCTCCAAAAGGCAAGACTCCAATCAAGACATATGCCCCCACAATTCCGAGAATAACTCCCAGCAACGCGCCTACCAAGCCGATTGCGAATGATTCTGTGAGAAACATGAGCAGCACTGTCTCTCTTGTGTAGCCTATCGCTTTCAGCAGTCCTATCTCGCGAGTTCTCTCCATGACTGATGTGTACAACGTCGTGATGATGCCGACAGCTCCGACGAACATGGAGACGGCGCCAATCGCGGAGAGGAATCCTATGAATGTGCCCATGACTTCTTGTATAGTGCTTGCCATCGCTTTGGGGGACATCACACCAATATTCTTTCCATAGGATTTCGTGATGCTTGCTTCGACTTTGTCGTTATCGTCAGGACTGCTCGTGATCACGTAGATACCGTCGTACACGCCACCTTTCTCGAACAGTGTGTTGGCCTGTGCTAGCGAAATGGAGACTAGACCGTCGACCTGTTGGGTCCCGAGTTCGTTCGCGACACCTCTCACCTGGAAGGCTTTCCTTTTCGTAACGAGCTTCTCGATGCCTCCTTGACTCTCGACCTTTGAGAATTCGACAGACACTGTCTGTCCTGTGTTGGCAAACGGCTTGTTGAGATTTGGTGGGTGAGCAATATTGTATCCCAGTAGCATTCCGCTCGAGTCACTAGGTGACACGTATGAGCCGGATTCAAGACTGATCTTGGGAGTAATGTAGGCAAACTTGTTTTGATCTATCCCCAGGATTGTTACGGTTCTGGTTTCGCCTCCTGACTTCAACGTTCCTCCGCCAGTGAAATATGGGACAACATATTTCACCCCCTGAATCCTCTCAATTGTGCGCACAGTCTGCGCTGTCAGTTTAGTCTGCATACCCGATTGCTGCATGGGTCCTTCAAAGGCGCTGGAGGAGGGAGTGACTATCAAGATGTTGGCACCCAGAGTGCCCAACTGTTCTGTGATGAAGTTGTTCATTCCTCCACCGAGGCCGTTGATGGAGGTCATGAGTGCGACGCCTATGAGCACCATTAGCACTGTAAGACCTGATCTCATTTTTCTCTCTCGCAGGGCTCCGAAAGAGAGCCCGATCAAATCAAGCACTGCCATTGTTCTTAGTTCCTCCCTTGTGTCATGACGTCCCAACCGGATTCTCTGACTTGTCCCTGCGAGAAAATTCCAACTCTCTCTTTCTCTACGACGCCGTCCCTTAGGTGGAGGATCCTCCCCGTCCTCTCCGCCAGTTCCACGTTATGTGTGACGATAACTATGGTTGCGTTCTTCTCCTGGTTTACGCGGATCAGCAGGTTCTGTATCTCTTCTCCAGTCTTCGAATCGAGGTTTCCAGTGGGCTCGTCTGCTAAGATGAAAGCCGGGTCGTTGATGAGTGCTCGCGCTATCGCGACTCGCTGTTGTTCTCCACCGCTAAGCGCGTTTGGTTTACGATCCGCCTTGTCGCCTAAACCCACAAGATCCAGCAGTTCATGGACTCGTTCGTCCCTAGTCTTCTTCGGCATTCCTGCGACTATGGCGGGCAACTCAACGTTCTTCGTCACCTTTGACCTGTCGATGAGGTTGTAGGACTGGAAGATGAACCCGATCTTCCTATTGCGGAATCTAGCGAGAGACCTCTCTCCTAGGCGGGTTATGTCTTTTCCATCAATGAGTATCTTCCCGCTCGTGGGGGTATCGAGGGCTCCAAGCATGTTCAGTAGAGTCGACTTTCCGCTTCCGGACGGTCCAACTATGGAGACCGCCTCTCCGTGTCTAATCTTCAAGTTCACCCCGCGCAGGGCATGCACCTTGACAAGGCCCATGAGGTACGTTTTCTTGAGATCCACTGTCTCAATCGCATATCCGTCACCGCTCATGGGGAATCGCCTCCCCTTTCGAAAGCCCCGCAAGATTTAAGTGTCGTTCACCTTAGCGCAGCGTCCCAGCAAGAGATCGCGAAGGATCATCTCAAGCTGTCATGCCATAGAGGACCTGATAAGGAATCTCATGAGACTAGTGACTTGGGTTGGTATCAGGAATGTTGCCTTCAAACCGATGGAACAAGCAACTGGACATCCGAGCTGCGACTCTGCTAGTACTCATCGGCCTCGTCGCGCTCTCACCATCAATCATCTACAGCCACGCGGCTACGTCATCCAATTTGTCGATCGTTTCCTCAACGAACGTGTTTGTGGCTTCCACGAACAGCACTCTGTCGTTGGAAATCACGAATGTTGGTAACTATCTCAAGGAGCTTGATGTCGCGCTTACGGTTCCTTCGCCCTTGGTCTTGTTTGGCGATAACCACTGGATTAGCCACTCGTTTGCTCACGGAGACGTGATACACGCGAGCCTCACAGTCTTCGCTCCGTCTTCCGCTGCTGGGGCTACTGTTCAGGGCAGCATAGTTGCCGCGTACAAGGTCGTCGGCGAGACCACCACGTCAACTGAGACGCACGCAATTTCGTTTCTGATTAGAGGCTGGATCGACATGAAAGTCTATGAGATCACCGTGAGCCCGGATCCTGCGCTGCCGGGGAGTGAGATAACGATCTCCGGCAACCTGTTGAACCGCGGCGTTATTGCTGCTATGTATGTGAACGTGACGGTTGCTGCGGATGCGCCTTTAGTGAAGGATTCTGTCAAGCCCACATATGTTGGGGAAGTGGATTCTAACGCACCTGCCCCCTTCAGCGTAACTGCCATAGTTGACTCTGGTGCAACTGAGGGCGAATACCACGCGTCCATCATCGTATACTACAGAGACGATCTTCAACTCGACCACGTCATCACGATTCCCATTAGCTTCGCCGTAGTCGCAGAGCTGCCAAAGACCCAGACCGGCCAGCCAAGCGCGGTAAGTCAACTGTCAAACCCCCTGATCCTGCTTGGACTAGCGGCACTCGTCATCATTCTGGCAATTGCAGTTTACGTTCGCAGGAGAAGGCGAAAGACTCCTCAGACTTGACGGGCTAGCTGTAAGGGGATTCCTGTCTGCCGGATTCGCTGTACTGGGAGTCTTCTGATGAATTGACTCCAGACGCACAGTGAGAACCAGATGAGCGAATCTATCTCGCAGCTCATTGATGAGATGCCTAAAGTTGAGCAGCACATTCACATCGTAGGATCAATCAGGCCCGAGACGGTGCAATGGCTGGCCGAAGAGAGCGGCAACAGGATGCGGGCCTTGGCTGACCTCGAGAAGGCAGCGAGGCTTTTCCAATACAGGAATTTCGAGGATTTCATTGCCGCCTACTCAACAATTCTACGTTGCATAACGAGAGAAGATCAGTTTGAGAGGATTGTCTACGAGATGCTCGAAGACGAGGCGAAACAAAACGTCAGATACACTGAAGCAAGCTTCTCAGCGCCCGACCACACACGTCTGGGTCTCAACTATTCCGAAATGCTCAAGGCGATAAACAGAGGAATCGAAAGAGCCCATGTCGATTTCGGTGTGGACTGCGATCTCAGGATAGATCTTGTCAGAGACTACGGTCCCGAAGCTGGAACAAGGTATCTCGACCTGATAGCCCAAAGCCGAGAAAGGGTAGTCGCCATCGACATCGGAGGAAGAGAACACGCATTCCCACCTGAGCAATTCACAGCGACCTACAGAAAAGCGAAGCAGATGGGATTCCATCTCACAGCCCATGCAGGTGAGACCTGTGGCCCCCAAAGCATCTGGAATGCTGTCAAGCATCTGGGAGTGGAGAGAGTGGGCCACGGTGTGAGCGCAAGAGACGACCCTGCGCTGGTCGAGTATCTATTGAAGAATAACATCTCGATTGAGATGTGCCCTCTAAGCAACGTCAGAACCGGAGCGGTCAACGATATCAGGGATCACCCGGTCAGAGCTTTCTTCGACAAGGGTCTGAACGTAACAGTGAACTCCGACGATCCTACAATGTTCGATACAAACATGAACAAAGAATACCGAACCCTACATGACAAATTGGGGTTCACTCTACAGGAACTGTTCCGTCTGAGCCTCAATGGACTGGACTCCTCATTCCTACCTGAAGAGAGGAAGATGCGTCTTAGCGAAGCTTTCATCAGAGAGTTTGAAGCGTTGCAGGCACGCGCCATCAATGGCTGACTGCCTGGCCTTATGATGACTCCACACGACCAGCAGCGAACCTGCTGCGAGAGCGCTACCTCTTCCTTCCTCTAACCAGAATGACACCTCCAACCACTGCGATGAGGGCGATTACTCTGACTATCGTTGCGTAGCCTCCCGGGATCTGACTCTCTAGCCCCTCAGTTGTCGAGGTTTGTTCAGTCGTCAAAGTGGATCTCGATGTTGGTTCCGATGCTGATGTGGTTGAGAGAGTACGGCTTGACACATTCTCAATGATGAATCTCTTCACGAAGAGCTGGTGGCCTTGGTTGAAGACCTCGACTCTCCATGTTCCGGGATATTTGTTGAGCGCTTGGTAGCCGGGATCGTACGAGGGATCGCCTTCTTTGCCATACGTTTGAGAGTCTTTGTTGATGAAGAGCTGGAAGGCAAACCCCGTGATTTCCCTATCACTCGGGTCTCTCGAAAGCAGAACAGAGTATCCCTCGCTTCTCTCTCTATGTAGGGTGCCGTTGGGACTGTAGAGTTTGAATGCCAAACTGGTCTTCTGACTGATCTTCTCTTGCCAGTCAGCGTGTCTAACGTCGGTGTAGAAGTAGGATACTGCCAGTTCATCGTTGAAGCTGAAAGCTTCAGTGATGTCTACAGGCAGACCTTGCTCATCGATTCTGTGGCACATACCGTAGTTCACTATGTTGAAATCGCTGCTGTAATCGCCTGGAGAGATGCTCAATGTCTTGGTAAGCCAGTTGTTGTCTGGGCTCGGATCGTTTGGTTCATTCACTACTGCTTTGACTTGATGGTTTCCCTGCTTGAAGACTGTCCAATCAGAGATCTTGAAGTGCCACACTTGAGCCCGAACCGGAGAGATACTTGCGCTGACTTTCGGCTGGAAACCAACCAACCGAACTAACCATCCGTCTACCCACCAATCGTCGACGTACAAGGACAAGGTGTACTTGTCAGATGATGGGGCGTCTCCAACGTTCCTGATCCTACCACTGACGGTCAGGGGACCTCCAGAGACAGGGTGCTCAGGCTCCCACATGAGATAGTCGACCGTGAGATCACCAGACACGGGGTAAACATGATCCAAGCTAGCTAGGAAAACTGTTCCTATGATCATCGTTGACAGTGCCATGCCAAGAATAGTACGATGATACTTTCCGATGTTCAAGTGCACTCTTTCCTATGGTCTGAAGGCAGGCGGATAAGAGTTGGTGCATTCCCTCGTTGATCAGGATTCCAGATTTCACACCCGCGCTGTGAGGACATCATGAGAGACATGCTGTTCATCATAGGGGAGAGCGCTTCAGTGGTACGAAAGGGGGTTGCTGGGTGATTCTTCCCCTAGCCCCTTCCGACGGTCGTCGCATAGACTCTTGCGTACCAGCGAAAGTGCATTCCATGCGGTGGAGTAGTTCTGCTACTCTTCGAGCATTGAGGCGTCCCCGATCGAAGGGCCCAGTTCCTTCGCTATGAGGAGCCTCCGCTAGATCCTGCCAGATTTCGAACCATCGGTCCAAGAGGTCTAGCTTTGTTTGCGCTCAAGAGCCACTCTGAGATCGGCGTAAGCCTTCTTCGCGTCCTGGACAGCCACTCCGTCTTCCAACGTCGTGACATCTCCGAGGGTCGCTCCTGCAATTATCGCCTTCAGTAGTCTTCTCATGATCTTGCCGCTTCTGGTCTTCGGAACCGAATCAACAAAGGCTATCGTTGAATCCGACGCTACGAGAGGGCCGATGGTGCTTCTCAGATGGCCTTTCAGCTCGTCTGCTAGCTTCGGAGTTGGCTGATAGCCCTGCTTGAGAACCGTGAAGATGAACGGTATCTGCCCCTTCACGGGATCGGCTTTGCTAACACATGCCGACTCTGCAATGGCTGGATGCCTGGTCATTGCTGACTCGATTTCTGCCGTTCCGATTCTGTGACCCGCAACTTTGAGGACATCATCAGCTCTTCCCAGAATCCATAGGTATCCGTCTTGGTCTTTGACTGCAAAATCCCCGGTGTAGAAATACATTCTGCCCTTGAATCTCGAATAATAGGTATCGATGTATCGTTGTGGATTCTTGAACAACGTCATTAGCATTCCTGGCCACGGCGACGTTATTGCTAGGTAGCCTCTAGTGCTGGCTGGGCAAGGGTTTCCGTCATCATCGAGGACATCCATGGTAACTCCAGGGAGCGGGTAGCCATTTGTTCCGGGCTTGAGCGGGAATATCTTCCCGAGTCCAGGATAATGACCCGTCAGCATTTGTCCTGTCTCTGTCATCCACCAAGTGCTCGAGGCCACGATATCCTCCTTACCCACGTTCTTGAAATACCATCTGAACGCCTCGGGGTTAATTGGTTCGCCGACAGAATGAGCAATCCTCACTGTGGACAGATCGTACTTCCGGACCAACTCCTCGGGGAATTTCATGAGCATTCTGATGGCCGTTGGCGTAGTGTAGAATATTGACACTCCATATCTGGCAAGTATGCTCCACCATCTGTCGGGTCTCGGGAAATCAGGAGCACCCTCATACATTACTGAAGTAAGACCCATAATCAGCGGCCCGTAAACGATGTACGAATGCCCTGTAACCCATCCTATGTCCGCCGTACACCAGTAAATGTCATCCTGACGAACATCAAAAATCATCTTCATGGTAGCGTATAGACCGACCGCATAGCCACCCACAGGGAGTTGGGCTCCTTTAGGAGCAGCCGTCGTACCGGACGTGTAGAGGATGTATGAAAAATCCTCAGAGCCACATCTCTCTGCAGGAACCGTCACATTCTTCGGAACATCCGCGACCAGATCATGATGCCAGACATCTCTGTCCTTGTCCCAAGATACGTCTTGGCCCACTCTCTTGACCACGATGACCTTCTCTATCTTATGGCCGTTCTGTGCGCAGATCTTTACGGCTTCGTCGACGATGGGTTTGAGACTTAGCGTCTTCCCTCTTCTATACAGTCCGTCGGCGGCAACGATTATTCTTGAGCCGGAGTCCATAGCTCTGGTGGCAAGCGCGTCCGCGCTAAAGCCGCTGTAGACTGCGCTGTGTCGTGCTCCCAGTCGCTGAACCGCGAGCATGTAGAATGGGAGCTCTGGAATCATGGGCAGATAGAATGTTAGGATTTCTCCTTTCTTGACCTTCAGCTTCTCCCGAAGGGCATAACCGATTGCGTTTGATTCTCTGAACAGATCGTAGTACGTGAACTTCCTGATTTCCTTTGGTCGCTGCGCTGCTTCATCCCAAGGCTCCCCTTCCCATATCAGAGCCAACTTGTTCTTTCTACCAAGCTCAATCTGCCAATCTGTGGCAAGGTAAGCGAGGTTTGTCTCTCCACCGACGAACCATCTGTAGAATGGGGGATGACTATCATCCAGCACTGTATTCCATTTCTTGAACCAGAATAGCTCGTTTGCCCACTTCTCCCACCACGCTTCGATCGCCTTCTTGTCCCGCACGGTTGTCGCATACCATGTCTTGAACTCGTCAGTACTCCATGCTCTGTCTTTCCAGCTGGGAGGAATTATGCGCATTTCGAATTCCTTGTACAGATCTGCCGCTTGTTTCTCCATCTCATTACACCGTCTGCACTTCTGGTGGCCCTGTCGCAGTCGCTTGCAAATATATATGGTTTCTCGGTGTGCGTGTCCTGATGTCTATCGAGTGGAGTGCTCTTCGGATCACTATTCCCATGCAGATCAAGGTCTTCTTGTGAGGCTTCGGCTTGGGGCGGGGCGATGTCGGGCCATTATACTGTCATGACTGTATTTGCTCGCTCAGACTTGGTCGAAGTCCGACGTTTCCTTGTGACTCAGCTCCTTGGTGTCGACATCGTAGTGCCACAGTCCGTGCTGAGAGCACCAGAAGTCCCATAGCGAATGTCGCATGCCATCAATCGTCACTTCTGTCCTTTCGCGAAGAAACGACATAGGAACTCCGCACTTAGGACAGGTCATCTCCGGTGCGTCGACTCGCAATTCGGAATCGTACTGGATAGGCTGGACTCAGGCGAATAAACCTAGCAGGAAGTTCATTGGCTTATCATTTGGCCGCTTTCCTTGAGGAATTTGATGCCGACCGTGGAGCTCTCGATTTCTCTCTGAAAATGCTTGGATGCCAGCACATCGAAGAAACCACGTGCGTAGGGGTTCCTCAGTCTCTTTTCCACTAGGAAATCATAGAGCTCATCTGTCAGAGGAATGAAATCCAACCTCATCTCGGACGCAATTGATGTCAGACCGACACCGACATCCGCACGTCTTGACGCAATGGCGCCTGCGACTTCTCTATGGGTCATCATTTCAGAGTCATAGCCTCTCATCCGCTTCGTCAGCACATCAAAACCCACGCGCTTCCTTTCTGCAAGCTCCTGCAGTCTCCTGTCGAGCAGCATTCTGGTTCCGGATCCGAGGTTCCGGTTCGCGAGCTTCACATCTTTTCGAAGAAGATCGGCGACTCCTTCGATTCTCTTCGGGTTGCCTTTTCTGACCATGAGGCATTGCTGTCTCTTGTAGCCACGAACCAGTGCACATGTACGCGACAGCCAGTATTTCGATAGTAGGGGCTCGTTGTACTTTGACTCCGACTCGTCGAAGACATGCACTCCTGCGATGTCCGCCTCTCTGAGCATTATGGCCGTCAGGCCTGCCCAGGAGCCGACATTGACCATCTGGTAGGTCATTCTCGGGTTGCTCTCGTGAAGCGAGCGCAGTATCCTCTCGACGACTACACAGTGACTGCCTATGAACGAGAGATCTGGACGAAAGTGTCCTGCATGTGGCAGGTACCCATTCGCGGGAGTGTCTCCTATGAGAAAGCGATGCACTCGAGAATCCAGTTGAGAGTAGGTTTGTAGCAGGTGCTTCCCTTGGCGTGTTAGCTCTGCCCTGCCTCCTTTCGTGCCTCCTCGTTCTCTAGTAACGATCTTCTGATTCAGCGTCCGTTCGATTCTGGAGATGGTGTTCCAGACGAAAGGATAGGACAACCCTAGAGTACGTGCTGCGAGTGAAAGGCTTCCTGTCTGATCTATTGCTCTAAGCATCCGGGCTTCAAGTTCGCCGATCACTCTCCGATTTCTCAATCCGAGCGAGACCGCGTAGGATGACTCAAGCTTCAAGCCTCTCAACGAGTCTCTGTCCGCCTATCCATCAATCGACTGCTCAGAATTGGAGCTCTCCGTTGATGAAAAGCTTCGTCCTCTCATCATGTGGGTCGGCAAAGAAACTGGCTGCTTCTCCCTCCTCAACTACACGTCCTCTGTAGAGATGGATGACTCGATGAGAAAGCCGTCGAGCTTGAGGAAGGTTATGTGTACTAAGCAGAACCGCTCGGGATCGAGCTGACTCTTTGATCCCCTGCTCGATGATCATGGTATTCGCGGGATCCAAGTTAGCTGTTGGCTCATCGATGAGGATGACTTCTCTTTCGAGGGCCAGTGCACGTGCTATGGCAACGCGTTGCTGTTCGCCGCTCGACAATCTGCGGGCTTTTCGCTTCTCGAATCCGTCCAGGTTCACAATCTCGAGAGCAGACTTCACCCTGTTCGGGATATCTCGCCCAGGGGTTCGATTGACACGCAAGCCATAGGCAACATTATCGTAGACTGTGCCCCCAAGCATGACACTCCTCTGGAATACCATCGTGCAATGAGTCCTGAGCTCCTCCGAACTGACTTGTCTTGTATCGATGAGGACCTTACCATCGCTTGGCGTATCGAGGCCGGCAAGAATCTTGAGCAAAGTCGTCTTGCCGGCACCGTTCACACCGACTATCGATGTAACCTGCCGAGATGAAGCTCTCACCTTGACTTGGTCGAGCGCCAGCGATCCATCGTACCTCTTGGTTACATTGAGGGCTTCGATGTGAGACATCATCATGACGACCCTTTTGCCAGGTTGATTGCAATGCTGAGAGACATCACGATACCAAGCAGAATGAAGCTCAATGCAATGCTGAGGGCAATCTCACCCCGTGCAGTTTCCAAGGCTATTGCAGTCGTCAGCACTCTCGTGAGGTTTCTAATGTTGCCCCCGAGCATCATCGCAACGCCCAGCTCCGCGAACGCTCTATTGAAGGCGGCTATGATCGCGAGCACAACTCCCCAGAACGCTTCTCTAAGAACAACAGCGTCAATCTGCATGCCAGAAGCCCCGAGGGTTTTCGCGAGCGTTCTCAGATCGGGGTCAACAGATTCCAGCGCGCTGGTGGTAAAGCTCACGATGATTGGAGTGACGAGTACACATTGACCAATTATGATGCCGTAGGGCGTGTACAGAAATCCGAAGTATCCGAGTGGGCCGCTCCTTGATAGGAGCAGGTACAGGTACAGGCCCAAGGCGACTGTTGGGATGCCTATGAACGCATTGAACAGACCCTTCATGGTTCGCTTTCCGGGGAAGTTCCGGAGCGCAAGGGTGGCAGAGATTGGGATGCTCCAAACACAGGAAAGCAGAGTCGCAGATATGGAAATGTACAGGGAGAGCGCCGTGATAGTGAATACTTCACGGTCGCCCGAGAGTATTAGGCTGATGGCGCGGGTTATGCCTTCCGTGATTGGGTCCAGTAGGCTATCTTCCTCTCCATGACACTTGTGCAGGATACTAGGAAGACTTGAACGGGGGCTTGCAGAGAGTAGAGGTCATCCGCCTGGTAACGGTACTGTGGTGGGCATTCTGATCCTTCAAAGAAGGCCAATTCCTGTATCCATTGGATCAGCTGCGGGTCGCTTTGACTCTCAACAAGCTTGAGGTATGGTTTGAAAAGGGGTAGACCATACTGGCTTACACCGAAATTGGCGAACAGGTCCTGACCTT
This sequence comes from Bathyarchaeia archaeon, assembly GCA_049697135.1. Classification (GTDB taxonomy): domain Archaea; phylum Thermoproteota; class Bathyarchaeia; order 40CM-2-53-6; family 40CM-2-53-6; genus CAVPLU01. The sequence continues at coordinate 12,587 of JBAVVE010000156.1, forward strand.
CGCTTGAGACTAGGTACTTGATGAACAGCATGGAGCCTTCGAAGTTCGCCTTTGTCATGTTCGCATTGTTTGGATCGCCTGCTATCACGCTGTATATGTTCAGCATGCTCTTGCCTGACTCAACGAGCTTGACTAGATCGATGTTGTGATTGTTGAAGTTCATGAGGTATGAGCCGATGTCGGTCAGTGTGTAGCCTCGTTTCTCGTTGGCAAGCTTGAGTGTGGCAGTCATTCCACTCCCTGCTTCAAGGTACCAGGATTCGGTGCGAAGCTGCCTCGTGTCAAACCCGATGGCTTTCCAGAGACTCTTCTCTTTCGAATGAGTTCCGGAATCATCACCTCTTGAGACCCAGACCGTTGTTCCGTTGAGGCCGGCGTATCTTATCAGCTTCAGAGCTTCTGATGGGGACTTGCCTGAGATTCCAGCTGGGTCTTCTGCAGGACCAACGATCACAAAGAAATTGTATGCCACGATCTTTCGGTTGACGCCGTAGCCACCTTTCAGGAATTGAAGTTCCCTCGCCGGATCATGCACGAGAATCATATCGGCGTCGCCTCGCATTGCGGTCTGGATTGCCAGCCCAGTTCCTTGAGAAATGAAAGACACGTTGTAGGCAGGGTGCTTTGACTCGAACTTGACCTTGAGCTCGTCCAGGAAGCCCGTCTCATACAGGCTGGTGGTTGTTGAGACTATCAGACGAGCCCTCGGTGGTGGTGAGCTCGAAAGAGAATATCCGTACAGCCCCACTCCGACTCCAACAAGAACGATGACAATGAGTATTGAGGCCTGTAACTTGGTTACGGCCGACTTTGGCATCTGTAACGTCACGGAGCTCGCAATGTATTCTGCCGAATATAACGCTTTGCGCGCTCATAGCTGCAGAGAGATTTACGACCTCTACACGGCTTTCTGGGCACGTATGAAGAAGACGCCCCAACTGAACACAAAGGCCCTTCGTTGAGAGAACTTGTGAAGACGTTCTTTCAGTTCCGCCAAGAAGAGCTTGCGTTGGTTCGGGAGCATTTCGGAAATTTCTCTCTTTATTGTAGCGCGGCACAGCCTCATGTCTAAGTAGTCCTCAGGGCTTCGCATGCGTACCCTGTATTCTCGAGTCTTGAGCTGCACTTCTCTGAAACCTGCGTCAGAGACCATTCGCATTTGTGCCTCGGAGTTGATGGAGTGGTGGAAGCTTTCAATTGCGGCGAGCGCTGACCTTTCTTGGGCCAATTGCGGAGATGGATTTCTGGCGCGATATTTTCCGAGAACTTCACCAAATACTCGATGAGGCTCGACGTCAATCAAGTGCCAATCATTGAACACGAAAACGCCGCCGGGCCTAAGCACTCTCAGTATCTCTTTCATGTCGTCAATGAATGTCGGGATCCCTATGCCACAATTGGAGATCGCAATGTCGAAGAACTCGTCCGGAAAGCGAAGACTCTCAGCAGCCATTTTGAGGAATCTCAGGTTTCCAAAACCCGTCTCGACCGCTTTCTTTCGAGCGAGTGCGATCATGGGCTCCGACCGATCGATTCCGGCCACCAGACCAACAGAACGAACCACTCGGGATGCTTCGAATGCCACGACTCCTGTGCCGGTCCCCACATCAAGTACTACGTCTCCGGGCCTGAGAGAAGCATCCTTGACTAGGTCCTTCGCGAAGAGTCTGAAGATCGGCACCCAATACCTGTCCCAAGCAAGTACGTCCTGATCCCAAAGATGACCCAGAACAGAGTTCGCCTCTGCGAGCGATAGCCTGCCAAGCGCAGGAGGTTTTGCTGAATTCTCACGGTCGCGGGCGGCCCCCAATCCCTTGGCCGCGGATCCACCCAGTGCCACTGCGAGTTGCAGCTCCTTCCTCTGATCCTACGCAGACTGACTATGCCCCCACATGTCCTTTAGGATTGGCGCCGAGTTACCAAGCGTCCGGATTGTTTTCGTCACAAGTGACGGTCGAAGCAGCTGCTTCGATCGTTCCTCGGAGCCTCGGAAGTCATTTATCCCCAATTCAGGCTGCTCGGGATGAGAGGGATAATGCGTGTTTGACCGGCACGCGCAGATGCTGAAGCCCAAGCAGCTCAAGAGAATACAGCAGGAGAAGATCAGAAAGATTGTCCGCTACGCCTACAGGAACGTTCCATTCTACAAGAAACGTTTCGACGAAGCAGGAGTCAAGCCGGAATCAGTAAAGAGCCTCGACGATGTTGCGAAGATTCCGTTCACTGTAAAGACGGATTTGAGAGACTACTATCCGCTTGGCATTCTCGCGGTTCCACCAAGTCGGCTTTATTGTCTTCACGCATCGTCCGGAACCACCGGGAAGCCAATCGTCATGGCGTACACTCGCGGGGACCTAGAGCGTTGGACCAGACTAATGGGAAGAACCTTCGACGTCGGGGGCGTCAAAAAAGGCGATATAGTCCAAAACATGTACGGATACGGCCTCTTCACAGGCGGACTAGGCTTCCATTACGGCGCGAGAGCAGTCGGCGCCACCGTTGTTCCCACAAGTGCTGGAAACACAAAACGACAGCTCATGCTTCTGAAGGACCTGCGAAGCACAGTAGCCGCGTGTACGCCCTCCTACATGGTCTACCTGTGTGAAGCAAGCCGAGCTGAAGGCTACAACCCAAGAGAAGACTTCGCACTTCGGATCGGGCTCTTCGGCGCAGAACCATGGAGTGAGGAAGCGCGGAAGCGAATAGAGGATGTTTTCGGCCTTCGGGCTCACGATTGCTATGGAATGTCTGAGCTTTACGGACCAGGTGTGGGGATCGAGTGCGACGAGCGAAACGGACTCCACATCTGGGGTGATGAATTCCTTGTCGAGACCATCAACCCGGACACTGGTGAAGTTCTCGAGCCAGGTGAAGAAGGCGAACTTGTGTTCACAATGCTCTCCCGCGAAGCAATGCCTCTACTCCGCTACAGGACGAGAGACTTGTCCAGGGTCTTCGAGGAGGAATGTGCATGCGGAAGATGCCACAGTCGGATTCGGCGCATCAAGGGACGAAGCGACGACATGCTCATCGTAGGCGGTGTGAATGTCTTCCCGAGCCAAGTGGAACATGTGCTGATGAACGTGCCTGGCATCAAAGACCAGTACCAGATAGTCGTATCACGCGAACAACTCGACCGATTGTCCGTGAAGGTCGAAGCGAGTAAGGATCGGCTGAAAGATCCGCAACTCTTGAAGCAAGTGCAAAGTGACATCTTCTCAACCCTCGGAATACATGCGAATGTTGAACTGGTTGAGGAAGGAACCTTACCGCGCTACGAAGGCAAGGCACGTCGTGTCGTAGACCTCCGACCCAAAGAGTAAGCCGTTGGAAAGAGTTGACTTGATGAGATTCCCAATCGCTCTCACAATACTGGCAGTTCTGGTGTTGGCAGGGGCATTTCTTAGCCTGAGATTTGTCCTCGCAATCTTCGCCCTCATAGTCGTCTTCGTCGGAATCGTGCAGTTTCGTCAATCCGGCGCGACCATGGCGGTTGTTGGTCTCATTGTGTCGTTGATGCTGGCGATTGGTTTCTTCAATACCGATCCACTGGTTGCTCTGGGAGCAGCGATCTATGGCATCTTCAAGTCCTTCGGCATCACGATCTCTGTGCTTGCAACTATGCTCATGATCTTCCTGATGAGAGAGGTCGGAGCACTCCAGATAATCTCCACCGCGATAAAACGCGCGGCAACGACAAAGGAGCAACAGGCGCTGTTTCTCGGTGTTGGGTTTGGGTCGTTCGCCACATCGCTTGGAGTCGTGACACCATCCCTGTTTCCCCCATTGTTGGTTGCGATGGGATTCTCACCATTCGCTGCAATCGCAATCTCTGTGCTGGGTTACAATGCGACTACGTCGTACGCGCTTCTTTCGGTGCCAATCAGTCTTCCTGCAGACGTCTTCAGGCTGGATGTCTTCCTGTTCGCTTACAAGGTGAACATCTTCCTTCCAGTCGTGGCCGTGTTGGTCTCGATCGCCATGCTGTGGATTATCGGAGGAAAATCATCGGTCAAGAAGGGTATTGTGCCAGCCATCTTGACTGGTCTCACGATCGCGTTCTCATGCTTGATCTTCGGGCTGTTGCATGTGCCTATCATGTTGATTGGAGTTCTGGCAGGTCTAGTTAGCATGGCTGTCCTTTACCTTCACCAACGCCTAGTCACGCGCCCGACGAAGGCTATCGGGTCGATAGATCGTGGTAAGACAATCAGGGCGTTGAGCCCGTGGCTGATACTCATAGCTCTAGCATTGGTGGTCAGTATGCCTCAGGTCACGGACTGGATGAGACACCTCGACGGGCCTGCGTTCTGGATCTTCGACAAACCCCTAGATCTCGATGCTTTTGCTCAGGTGTACACTTGGATATTCGCCGCGACGATCCTGTCCTTGCTAATCCTGAAGCCTACTCGAGATCAGCTTGGAAAGACCATGAGTCTTTGGATAAGGAGGATCTGGCAGCCGTTCATCGCATATGCGCTCTTCTTCGGCGTTGCATACGTGATGGCGTGGAGTGCGATGGCCGTTTCAAATGGCAAGCTAGTCCCCACGTCGGAATTCGCGGTGCTGAACATGAACAACGTGATTGGTTTGACTTTGGCGGCAACCTTCGGTGCGATGTTCGTGTTTGTCGCGCCCTGGCTTGGCCTGTTCGGAGCGGTGGTCGGAGGATCTGAGGCAAGCTCGAATGTGATGTTCTTCCCGATACAACACAAGGCCGCTGAAGGCATAGGACTCACCGAAGCCGGACAGAATAGCTCCGCTTTCATGACGATCTATGGATCCCACGCAAACGGTGGCGGCATCGCCTCAGCGATCACCCCATCCAAGATCAACAACGCAGCTGCGACAATAGGAGCAGAAGCGAAGCTAGAAAGCGAGATTCTGAGAAGCCACGTTCCGCTCGTTCTAGTGATCACCTTCATTGTTGGTCTTCTGACGGCTCTATTCATAGCCCTCGGAATCTAGAGGACGCGTTTCGAACGAGAACTGTCTGACCCTAAGCGTTACATCTCTACCGTCAGCAACTGTCTCCATCGAGGGTGCGACAGGATGGATTTCTTTGAGACTGTGAAAGCGAGACGTTCAGTCCGGGCCTTCCTCCCCCAGCCCGTTGGAGAAGACAAGATACGCAGGATCATTGAGACTGTGAACCTTGCACCGTCCGCGGGCGATCTACAAGCATACGAAATCGTTGTCGTCAAGGATCCGAAACGTAGGCGAGAGTTGGCGAGGGACGCTTTTGGCCAGGGCTTCGTTGAGGAAGCGCCCGTATGCCTAGTATTCCTCGCATGTCTTGACCGTTCTTCAAGGAAGTATGGAAGAAGAGGTTCTGAGCTCTACTGCATTCAGGACGCGACTATCGCAGTAGCATATGCTCAGTTGGCAGGTACTGCACTCGGATTGGCGTCGACATGGGTTGGAGCATTCGATGAGGACGTGGTTGCGAAGACTGTTGGGGCGCCGGAAGGCAAACGTCCGATTGCTGTCTTGCCCATTGGCTATGCAGCGGAGAGCCCCGAGATCACTCCGAGAAGAACGATCAGTGAGATTGTGTACTCTGAGACGCTTGGAAAGCCTTACCCGTTCTCCTTCACGGACCAGAGCTATCAGAGACCGATTTGGAAGCCCGGTCCCTAGATCTCTTTGAAGAGAAATGGCTCAAGACATTTCATCTTCTCGCGCCAGTTCTCAGGATAGAGCAGCCGTTCAGTCGCCGCCGCGCTGCTCAGCAGACTGTTGCCGTCTTGTGGGGTAAACGTGAATCCCAAGACTTCTCCGGGATTCCTAACGCACAACGTTGGCAACACAACTATCGTTTGGTTGAGAATACGCCCATAGTGACCATGGTCTCGGCCAAACGAGAATGCCAGGGCGGTTTGATCCTTGTACGTGGTGGCTATGGACGGATTTGCTTTGATCCGAGCCAGTACCTCGTCAAGTGTGATGGCTCCATAGAGCTCGAGCGAAAACCAGATCGAATGCATGTATTGGGTCGGAATCTTGATGCTGCTTGAGAATATGTCAAGCTCGCAACCAATGCTCTGGAAAAGTGCGTGCGTATCACGAGCGTGGTGTGTTCCGAATCGCCCATGATCGTGCTCGTCCACTTTCGGGCTGGCCGTGAACCCCTTCTCTTCGCTGAGGTCTGAGGATCGACGCATACAAACGAAGCGGCCTTCTTTGAGACGAGACATTCCACCTTCGAACGCAAGCGTCTTGATGATTGCTGCAATGTTGTGCGTGTTGCATGAAGCCACTTGTACGTACCTCTGCGATCCGGAAAACGCACTATCGTTTATACCATGAGCGTAGATTGTACCGAATCCGAACTCTGAGCCTTGTGCGATGAAACCTCGTGGACCTTCCATTCTCTCATAGTACTTCTTCTTGTTGTCCAGACCTGTTCCGGACGGGGTGCAGTCGATTACGACGGATGCGCGTCGTATTCCTTCCTCGTACTCGTATGTCGGTTCCATTTCGAACTCTTGGAACTTCTTCCATTTCTCCTTCTCAACGCATAGTTTTGCACCTCGTTTGAGAAGATCCCAGACTTTCGTTCGGTCCGTCAGCAATGGAGTCCGTTTGGAGAATGTCACTTCGTCGATCCCGAGCTCCTTGCGGAAGTCCGTCAAGAGGCCGATTAACGGCTCGCCTACAGTCCCGGTTCCAATAACATGAACGATATTCAAGACCCGGATTCCAAACTGGTTCAGTGGTTCATTGGAGATAAAACTACCCCCTACACACCCACAAGCCAGAGCAATCTCCTAGAAGAGCCAAGGCGGGTATTCAGCTAAGCATCAATCGAACATTGGAACTGCGGTCAGAGAAACTGCAGATGCACAAATTGACAAGGGAGACCCGAACCGTTATGACTGAGAGTAGCAGACCTAACGGTGCGAGGGCCGGTAGTTCAGCTGGTTAGAAAGCCTAGGCTTGGCTTGAACGTCGGCTTTACACGCCGAAGGTCGCCGGTTCGATCCCGGTCCGGCCCACCATATTCCCCACGAATCCATCTGATTCAGAATCGTTATCCAATAGTTGAGAGTCATGAGTTACCTGCAGTGATGACGAATGGTCAAGATAACATACCAACCATGGGAGGAGATCATCATCCATGAGGTTGTCGAGTACTCTCTACCGGCGTTGCTGGAGATCCAGAGCTTCGGAGTCCCACCGGGGTCTCTGGGGAGAAGTCTGATGTGGGCGAACGGGATTGCGTTCACCTATGCTGCAATGCCTGCAAGCGATGATGTCGTGGCTGAGCAGATGAAGGGTAGGATGCATTGGGCCAGCGTCGTGTTCGCCCCTATGCCCACTTATGAAAGCGCAGTTCTCATGCAGGAGATGAACGTACGAATCCCAATTGCTGACGTAAGCAGCAATCCGACCCTATATGCCGTTGCCCGATGGCTGCGCGACCGTGCAGCCTAGGGTTTCACAGAACCGGGCTCGCCATTCTACAGGACTATTGAGAGTAGCCTTCTTAGTTGAAGGCCTCGTGCGTTCTTTCGGTATGCGCCCATGTTCAGGATTTCTTCGATTTCCATCTTGTTTCACGCCTACACCGAATGGTACATCAGTGTTCCTATATAAGTACAGTGTCGTTTTCCGATACATACCATGAGCACAAGGTGTCATACATCCGAAGAAGGGTGTCATACACCCGAGAAACATGCGAACGGGAACCAGCCTCATTCGCTAGTAGGCGCACGGTAGCCGATACTGCAGGCCCGTTCTGCTCTCCCTTGCGTTCTACTTGGCCAGACGCTCCAGTGTCTCTGACGCCTCTCGCATCATCTCGTCGATGACCTGGGCGACTGGCTTGATCTCGTGCACGGTACCTATGCTTTGACTGCAGGGAATGACGCCAGCATCCAAGCCGCCATCTTCGTACATGCGCTTCGTCGCCGTGCCGGCAACTATTGACAGGATCTCCCCCAGCTCAGCTTGATGTGATTCCAGCTCAGCCACTTTGAGTGCGGCGGAGTTCTTCCAGGCACGAAGAGTGTTTTGCAAGGATCCGAGAATCGGCAACGTGTCAAGTTCTGTCGCCGATACCAAGGCTCGCTTCAGATTCTCATGAATCGGACATTCCGTCGTCACCAATAGCCGTGTACCTATGGTGACCCCGTCGGCACCCAGGGCCAATGCAGCCAGTAGTCCTCTTCCGTTGGTGATGCCACCAGCAGCTAGGACCGGCACCTTGAGCGCTTCTACAGCTCGGGGCACAAGAACCATCGTGGTCAGTCCGACCTCGCCTATGTGCCCGCCTCCCTCGGTTCCAAAGACCGTTACGGCATCTACCCCGGCTTTCTCGGCGCTCAACGCGTGCCGGACGCTAACGCATTTGTGCATCGTCTTGACGCCTCCAGCCTTCAGTCGCGCAAGCAAGTCTTCCGGTGGACGATGTCCACTAGTCTCTACGATCGGCACATGCTCCTCCAATATCACGTCGATGTAGAGGTCGTTGTCGATGGGACGCATTGCGGGGAATAGGCTTAGGTTCACACCGAATGGCTTCTTCGTGAGAGCTCTTACCTTGCTGACGGCCTGACGGAATTCCTCTTGGCTCTCATACATAGCAGAGGCCATCATCCCTAACGCTCCAGCATTCGAGATTGCCGCCACGAATTCCGGCTTGGAGACATGCATCATGGCGCCGCCGACGATAGGGTACTCAACATCTAACAGTTTGGTCATTCGAGTCTCGAACATGAGTCGACTCCATCTAGCGGGTCACGAGATCACAATTTCACACTTTCTACACCTTAACGGAGGGCAGTTGAAGCCTCCTCCCTCCCCGAGAAGAGCCCGTGTGTAGGAGAAAGTTCCAACTAGGTAGTCTTCGGTGGCGGTTTGACTTTCTTTCTGGACTGTGCCGGCTTCATTTTCTCAGGCGACGTCTCATTTGTCGCTACTGGTCGGGTTGGAGTCAGTGGGGCAGGCTTAGGCTGCGACCTAGTGATCGCGATTGCGACCAGCCCGATTCCAAGCACGAATGCGCCTCCGATGCCAAGCGCCATTGTCGCGTACAGGATCGTGCTGTCAGTTCTCCAAACAGCTCTCACATTGTGAGGTGAGTCCATGATGATCGTGCCGGTTGAGAAACTTGACTCCACGTCTCCGGTCCATCTGTCAAAGACCTGTCTCACTCCGTATCCAGTTTCAACCTGAGTTGTGACTGAGAACCCAGCGGAGTCCCCGGCGTCATACCATCCTCCTCCTTGGGCGGCTCCGTATTCCGATGAGACCGTGAGAAGATACTGTGTCCTGTAATGCGCTACGACGGTGTGAGGAACATCCATCGTGACCTCGATGGGATTTCCTGATACTGGAACCGAATCGACTATCCAATGCTGAAAGACATACCGGATCCCATCACCACCTGGAATCTGTGAGGGCACAGCACCTATCGATACGGAATCGCCTGAAGCGTACCAGTCCTCCCCAGTTGCATAGGTGATGCCCGGAGGATCCACTGACACCTTCAGATAGTTCTCGATGCGATAGTTCGCGACAATGGTTTTTGCAGAATCCATCGTGACTGCGCCGCTGGGTGCGCTCCCTGAGAAGTCTCCGCTCCAATGTGAGAAGACGTAACGCTGGTCTGCGCCAGCGGGCACGATGACAGAAGCCAGGCTGAATGATGCGACCGTGCCTTGGTTGTACGTTCCCTTGCCATTCACGGAAGCGATCCCGGCCGGAATAGTATCGACCTTGAGTTCGAACGTCTTCTTTGTCTCAGTGCTTGGTGTGTAGTAATCATAGGGGTACGGGTAGTACCACCAAGGCCCCCAGTAGTAGGTATAACACCGTGAGTAGTCCCACGGGTAGCAATAGTACCAGTAGTACTGGCCCGGAGAATCAGCGATTACGCTGTGCGACGAACTCTGAACTGTGGAACCGTTTCTGATTAGACCGGACGCGATAACCACATTCGGGCATAGTATCGACAAAGCCAGAAGCATCAATAGGAAACAAGCGGCCGAGGCTGGAAACGATCTGGCCAACACATCTCAACTGCCGGTGGACTGTTCCCGGACTGTATTTCTGCATTACGTAGCTTTGACTACGGAGCCGCGCTCGATTTTGTCCTGCTGCTGGGATTCCATTTTCTCCTGTCGAGTTCTTCAGCTCAGGAACTAGTCTACATCTTCAGATTCCATTCGTTGTTGCCGTACTTCTCCTTGACTAGACCCGAGACCGCGTTCAGTTCCTGTCCTGTTGCCGGTCCGGCAACAAGACGTGCTTTGAACGTTTCTGCGAAAGTGTCGCTGAGGCTTCCCTTGACGCGGTCGATCGAGATGTCTCTGCCGAGTTCCCTCTCCAGCGAGGTCACGGGAGCACGAGTGCTTTGGACGAACTTGGCAGGCGCCGTCGTCTGCTGCTGTCGAAGAACTTTCCACACCATCCCAAGATCCGTATTCGCCAAGATCGAACCATGATAGAAGACGGACCCCCAGCGAATCGCTCCTGCTCCACCCGAGATCTTTCGTCCGTGAACCATTATCGTGTTGACGGGAACTACAGTCGAATCCAGACCTAGACTTCGCAAGCAGACAGCGACACAGTCGAGGGCCTGCCTGAATACTAGATTCTGGAACTCAAGGCTTGAGCGGGATGGCTTCGGCGTGCACATTGAGTAGTTTAGGTTTCCCAGGTCGTGATAGACCGCTCCGCCTCCGGTGAAGCGTCTGACGACTTCCACGCCCAGCTCTCTACAGGCGTCCAGTTGCAGCTCAAGCTCCGCGGACTGATTCTCCCCGATGACTGCAGCCTTCGAGTTTCTCCACAGGCGAAGGGTCGGGGGCGACTTCCCGTTTCCAACCTCTCTCGCCAACGTCTCGTCAAATGCAAGATTAGATGGAGCATCAGAGTACTCGAAGTCGAGAAGACGCCAGGTCTGCATCTTCAATTCACTCTGAAATGAGCAAGGATATGCTGACCGTCGGTTCTTGGAAGAGGGCGCATATTATCGTTCTGCAATGCCCGACCGGAATCTGTTCACTCTCTCGGGTAGAAAGGTATAGAGTTTGAAGTCGCTGATGTATCGACCAATCTTCGCAATGATTCCGGGAGCTTCCGTCCCGAGCGTGCAGACGAGCGTATGTGCTGTAAGGGCCAATTCCTCTAACTCAGCAATGTCCCTCTCGACTCTCGAGAGACGCATGGCCTCACGTAGTCTGTCCTGGAAGCCCCCGACCGCGATTATTCTGTGTAACCTTTGCCTTCTCCACTGTTCGAATTGAGCGACTTGGTCGTCCGAAAGCCAAGCTTCGACACGTCTACCATCACGATCTATTGACGTGATTCTGACGTATATGGGAACATCCTCATGGATGCAGTAGGTTCCTGCAATCTTGTCAACGGGAATGTCTCTTCCGTCGCACAGTTGAGCTGCCAACCCTTCCCTGGCTATCACCGTTTTGACATGCGTGGAAACCGGTCCAATTTCAACTTCGACTGTCTGCCGTTTCAGGTCGATCTTGGTCACGTATGCTTTGAGATTGTCATCAATCTCAACTTCCGAGAATTCACAAGGCGCGATCCGGAGCTTTCTCTTGATGAGTTCCGTGAAGACCTCAGAATCCGTTCCTTGGACTCCGATCCTGACGAATCCGTTGCTAGTCACCCCTTCGAATCGCACTGAAACATCCAAGCCAGAGGACAGCTGGCCAAGTCTCGCTTCGAGAGGTACTCTCAAAGCCTTTCGGTCAAGACGCGGAATCCTCTCGGCTGTCACGAGCTCGGCGTTCATGGTGATTGGACTCACATCGGCAAAGGATTGGAGAGGGATTGGGGTGTCACCGCTTAAGCTCGTCTTCTATCTGCTTGATCCGTTTGTCTAGGAACTCAACAACGGGAGTGTTGTCTGTGCTCTCAAGTTGGCCGCCACATTTCGAACACCTGAAAGATGACTCCATAGCCTCTTCGAACGTGACTCGCACATCACCGCACTTCTTGCACACGAAGAAGCTGTGGTCTCTCTCATAGTCGAGCTTCTGCCTCAACTTCTCAAGAACACGCCTCTTTCTACTGCGGATGAAAGCATCCAGCTGATCCATCTGCAGCTTCCAGTAGAAGATGAACCAACTCGTCTTCTCGTCACGCACACGGGTGCATGAGACCAAGCCATGGTCGTAGAACTTGTAGAGAATCTTCCTTACCGTGTTCAGCCTCACTGTGGATTCGTTTGCGAGCATCTCGTCGGTGGCTTCACTCTTCTTCTTCAGGATGTTGATCACCGTGACCGCATCTTCACCACCGAAGAGACGAGCGACCTTCGCCAGCTCCTCATCCAAAACTGCCAAGTCAGAGCCATCTCCGAGGCGTACACATACCCTTAGTCAGTTATCCCTTTAATCTTCTTCCAAATACCCTAGAGAGTAGCCGTGAGAACCTTTTCAACCTCGAAGCCTCACCCTACTACTGGCAGGCATCAGAGATTGACCGAGCAACTTGTCGTCCTTCGCCTTGGACACAGAATCCCGCGGGACTTCAGGGTTACCACCCACGTGTGTTTAACAGCCAGAGCTTTCGGTGCAGATGGACTAGTCCTTGCCGATGTCGTCGACACTGCATTAGAACAGACGGTTCGGGACGTTACTCAGCGATTCGGAGGCACCTTCTGGATCAAGATGGATAGACCATGGAGGCAGGTGATGAAGGACTGGAACGCAAAGGGGGGAGACATAGTCCATCTGACGGCATACGGATTGCTGCTGCCGCAGGTGATCGACGAGATTAGAGCCTCACATAATCCAAAACTCGTGGTGGTGGGTGCGGAGAAGGTTCCGGGTGAAGCGTACGGGCTTGCAACATGGAATGTTGCCATAACGAACCAGCCGATAAGTGAAGTCAGCGCGTTGGCTGTATTCCTTGACAGGTATTTCGAGGGAAAGCAATTCTCGACAGAGTTCAGGAATGCAGAAGTGAAGATCGTTCCTTCAGCGCGGGGAAAACAGGTTGTGAACCTGACCGAAAAGAGAACCTAGGTGGGTTTTGCTTCTAGATCGTGTGCGTCTTTCCCTTCCTTCTTGCGTATTCTGGCGACGTCAGCGAGGGTGATCTCCTTTGCCGGAGTCGTGGAAAGCTTTGGCAGAGGTGGCTCGCTTGTGGGCACCAGCAACTTGACGCGTAGAACGTGCTCTAGTGCCTTCGCCAATCGTATGTCAGGGGCCATCTTGCCAAGTTCTATCTTCTGGATGATCGAGAGATGCTCTTTCACCTTCATCGCGAGCTCTTCCTGGGTTAGATCATGCTTTCTTCGGCCTTTCTGTATGATCTGTGGATAGTTGTCTGCAATATCGAGCTCCCGAACCTCTCTCGGAGCTCGCCCATCAGCCAGACGAGTTGGAGCGGGGCGGGGTACCACTATAGGCATCGGCTTTGCGGTGGCGCCGGGCTTTGTTGGAGGAGGCCCCCTGGGCTCTTCGTACGGTTTGCCCAGTCTAGCACACGATTCGCATGCCATCATTCGTGCGCCCTCGATGACGACCCGATTCGGTTTTCCGTCGATCTGGCGCCCGCAGATGTCGCAGTTCAAAATACGAGCCCGACCGCGCAAAAGGAACCATGTCCACGCTTAAATGGTTTGGTCGTTCTAGTCGAAGCGTGTCACCTGATGCAGAAAGCGACCTGGCAAGATTTCAGGAAACTGAGGGGCATTGCGAATTACCAGTTCGGAAAACGCCTAGGTGACAAGCTCTTCAAGGGTAAGATCGAAATCACAAGATCGGGAAAGACAAACAAGATACGTCTGATCTTTCGTGACGGCAAGTTGATCTCCACTCTAAGAGCAAGAGATGGTTTTCTAGCCCTGACACCTCAAGGGGCTGACTTCATCTTGAGATCAATGAAGACGCCCCCTCGACTCGTCATGGTCCGCAGCGACGTAGCGGAGTTCATCAAGGCCGGCAGAAACGTCTTTGCAAAGCACGTTGTTTCAGCCGACCATTCGATCCATCCCCAGGACGAGGTCATAGTGGTCGACGAGAAACGTGAACTGTTGGCCGTTGGGCGAGCACATTTGGCTGGATTCGAGATGACTCAGTTCAAGCGAGGGGCAGCCGTGAAGACGAGACGAGGCGTCGGAACAGACACAACAGACTTATCCCAAGACGAATGATCACGAATTCTGGTCGGTTGTCTCCAAGATGGCTTACAAAGCGTACAAGGCTGTGAAGGGAGCGCCTCAAGGCAGAGATGCCAAACGAATGATGCAGAAGATGGGGATGCAGGTCGACGAAATCGAGGGAGTGACCGAGGTGCTGATACGGACCCCTACTCGTGAGATTGTCATCGAAGAACCGGTCGTGACGTCGGTGGTCGTTCAAGGACAGAAGATGTTTCAAGTGACCGGCGGATCGTCTCGCGAGAGAGTCCCATCAGCTGAAGCACCATCGCCGGAGATTCCGGAAGCAGATGCCAAGCTGGTGGCAGAGCAGACTGGAAAGTCACTGGATGAAGCTAAGACTGCGTTGAAAGAAGCAGGTGGCGACCTAGCAGAAGCGATCCTGAAGCTCAAACAGAAGAACTAGTCCTGAGCACGCATAGCCGATAGTTCTTGCTCAAGCAACTTGGTGATGTTAGTCATGGACAGCACACGATACCTGATTGTGGGCGGAGGTTTAGCTGGCGGATCCGCGGTTGAAGCAATCCGCGCGCGAGACCATGAAGGGCGCATCGTGCTCGTGTCAGACGAACAGCACCTCCCTTACGATCGCGTCGCACTTTCAAAGGGATACCTGACAGGGAAACTCCGCCAAGAGAGCCTTTTTCTCCAAGACCCCGAATTCTACGAGCAGCAGCGCGTAGAGGCTCTGCTTGGCCACCGGGTACAGCGGCTGAATACTGATACGCGAACCGTGATTCTGGACGATGGTCAGGAGCTGAAGTTCGAACGCCTTCTGTTGGCGACCGGTGGCCGTCCACGTCGCCTCCCAATACCGGGCGGCGATCTGTCTGGAATCTGCTGTCTTCGTACCATAGAGGATTCTGATTCAATTCGAGCGGCCATGTCCTCGGCGCGCCGTGCGGTGATTGTGGGTGGGGGCTTCATCGGATGCGAGATCGCTGCGGCCTGCGTACAGAAAGGACTCGACACTACAATAGTCGAGTTTGGGCCGTCACTCCTGAATGTGCCACTCGATCCTGAGACTGCCCAAT
>JBAVVE010000157.1:0-3174 GCA_049697135.1 Bathyarchaeia archaeon
CAACGATAACGCAAACGTCTCAACCTACATATTCAGCACCAACAACACCGGCACATGGACAAACGGCACCGCCGTGGTGTTCTCAAGTTTCCACAACAGCACAGCCGCATGGGCCAACGTCACCAAAACGTTGAACGACACAGTCGGCAACGTTGTCAGCTACATGTGGTACGCCAACGACACCTCCAACAACTGGAGCCACAGCATCCAGTACAACCTTACCCTAAGCGCAATACAGCGCTACCTCACAGTAACCTCGCCTTACGGAACACCAGGCGGGGAAGGCTGGTACGACGACGGATCAGCAGCCTACGCCAGCTTGGACACGGGCACTGTTGACCATGGAAACGGAACCCGTAGAGTCTTCGACTATTGGAGCGGAGATGCTTCAGGCACTGACTATGCCCAGAGCGACCCCATATTGATGGATGGGTCGAAAACTGCTGTGGCCAACTGGAAGACCCAGCACCTCTTAACCTTGGCGACAGACCCCGACGGTGTTGACTCTCCTTCGGGGGCGGGCTGGTACGACTCTGCGGCCTACGCACCGATCTCCACAACCGACATCGTCGACATCACACCCGATTCAAGCCGTTACACGTTTGACGGCTGGACAACGGGCGACATATCCGAGATTGTTGATCCCTCATCTCCCTCGACAACAGTCCTCATGGACAAGCCGAAAACCGTAACGGCGAACTATAAGACCCAGTACTACCTAACCATAACGCACACTTCGGGGGGCATCACCGACCCAGCAGGCTCCGGATGGTATGACGCCGGAACCACTGCCTCCGTCACAGCCATCCCCGACTTGGACTATGTGTTGAACTATTGGGCGCTTGACGGCTCACCCGTGAGCTCCAACCCCTGCGACGTCCTCATGAACTCAGCCCACACGCTTCACGCAGTATTCGAATACTCGCCCCCGGAGTATTATCTGACCGTTAGCACCGACCCCCTCGGCGTCACATCCATTTTGGGCGAAGGCTGGCACGTTGAGGGCAGTGCTGTAATCCTTGCGGCTCCCGAAATCGTGGATGTCTCAACTGGCATCCGCTACAGTTTCAGCTACTGGGACGTCGACGGCACTCCACGAGGAACAGGCGTCAACTCCATAACAGTACACATGGACGCCAACCACACCGCCACAGCCCACTACACCCTCCAATACTACTTGGCAGTCACCTCTCCCTACGACACCCCCACACCGCCGAGCGGATGGTTTGATGCAGGAATGCCAATCACCGACTCAGTAACATCTCCTTGGGCTGGTCCCGCTGGCACAAGATACGTGTGCATAGGCTGGACTGGAACGGGAAGCGTTCCAGCCTCCGGAACAGAAGCATCGGTAACGTTCACCTTAGACGAGCCCTCAAACATCACCTGGAACTGGAAGACCCAGCACCTCCTCAACGTGCTAACAGACCCCGAAGGCATATCTCCCCAGCCAAGCCTAGACCCTCTGGGAGAGGCAGACCCGGCAGGTGGATGGTGGTTCGATGAATCCAGCAGCGTCGCTTTGACTGCCCAACCAGTCGACGAATACGTGTTCACACATTGGACAGTGGACGATGCATCCCAAGGTGAAGGCGCTAATCCAGTTGATGTCACTATGGATGGAGCTCACACTGCAGTCGCATACTACGTACCGATAATTCACGACGTAGCAGTCATCGACATCCTCACATCCAAGTCTGGCTGCACACCGATGCCGACCCTCGGTCAAGGATACAGCATGAAAATCAACGTTACTGTGGCGAACCAGGGCGATAAACCCGAAGTCTTCAATGTCACCCTATACGCCAACACATCTGTCATCGGCATACAGTCGATAGCTTTGGACCCTGCGGAAAGCGCTACTCTCACTTTCGTCTGGGATTCTGCTGGATGGGCAATGGGCAACTACACCATTAGCGCAGTCGCTGACACCGTTCCAGGAGAAGAAGCCACTGATGACAACACACTCAATGATGGTTTCATCTTCGTCACTCTGCCAGGCGACATCGATGGAGACCGCGACGTGGACATCTTCGACATCGTACGCATGGCAGGCGTCTACGGCGTAAAATACCCGAACCCACGATACAACCCCAACTGCGACCTCGACAACGACGGAGACATCGACATCTTCGACGTAGTAGCAGCAGCAGGCAACTACGGAAAAAGCTGGTAGGATGACACTATTGTTTCTAATCACATCCGATTAGAACTGAGTAGTATCTAGGCTTAGCCCATCCCAAAGCATCTTCTGGTTTCTCGCAAGCCAGTGCGTCTCGGCAAGAAGCGATCTTGGCATTAGGATTCGTAGCATCCATGCTGGGATAGCAGCGTGGCAACCCCTTTCCCTGTTTTTCCTAGCTATATTCTCTGTTCCCTTTGTCGTGCCAATGACGAAATATGAGCGCGCATTTCCGAGGGGATCATAAAAAAAAAGAGGGATAGTTTCTTATTGCGCTCCCACGATATTCACCGTCTTCCTCTTCCACCGGACAGCCAAGACGGCAATCGTGATGACCGACGCGGCGCCAACCACTATGAGTAGCAGGTCAGGCGTGACCAAAGTCGGCAGGGACTCCAGCCCCAGTGAAGGATCGTGCTCAAGAGTGCTATTGCCGAAGTACGGGTATGCCAAGAAAAGCCTCATGTGGTGACCTGCAGCTATGTAGGAGGCCGTCACGTCCACCAGCGTGGCATCGTCGCCATCTCTGACTATGGCGTTGGGTACATACTTGAAGAACCCGGCGAGAACTGCATCTGGCTCTCCGTAGCGTACCTTGTAGCGCTCTCTGACTCGCGCTCTGGCGGTCAACTGCTGCTCCACCTCGTCCGGCATCTGCGTCTTGTTCTCGACTACTCCAACTTTAGCGCCTTCTACGTACATTTTCTGGGCCATCGACGCAGTCTCCACTTGTCCATCACTTGTCTCCAGGTCTTCTTCAGCCAAGTCGATTTCCTCCAAGGGTATTGTTGCGAGGTTTATCCACAAAGCCAATCCCGCCTTCTTAACAGGTACTTCAATGCCGTTTTCTGCGAGCTCGTCAAGCAGTGGCTGCACAAGGTCAATGTTCCATGTCCAGTTCCTCACGATCAGATCCATCTTGAGTTCACCCTCGTCAACAGAGTATGTGTACAATCCCTCAACATCCTCTGTTGCTGGGGTATAGTAGAACC
>JBAVVE010000158.1:0-17036 GCA_049697135.1 Bathyarchaeia archaeon
GCCTTGGCTCAAGGTGAAAGCACGTTGCATTCGCCGCTTATCTGCGACGACACACGCGCAACTTCCGACGCACTCTCAAAGGTCGGCGTAGCAACTGAATGGAACGCTGGAGCTGCCGGCGTTTCTCGATCTGGCGAGTTGAAGAAACCATCAGACGTAATCTTCTGCGGGAAATCAGGAACCACTCTCCGATTCATGATGGCCATTTGTGCGACCACTCCTTATGATGCGGAGATCTCCGGTGACCCTTCTCTGCTGAAGAGACCGGTGAAGGACTTGGCGCTTGCTCTTGGAGCACTCGGAGCATATTGCACGTCCAACCTTGGCTACCCTCCGGTTCATGTGAAGGGACCGATCGAGGGGGGAACTGCCACAATTCCTGGAAATGTCAGCTCTCAATATGTCTCGGCTCTCTTGCTGGCGGCGCCTTCGGCGGACGCATCAGTTGAGGTCAGCATAGTTGGGCGCTTGGAGTCGAAATCTTATGTCCAAATGACTCTGGACATGCAGAACAGATTCGGCGTTCGCGTTGACGCGTCTGATGATTTGACCGAGTTCCATGTGCGCGGTCAGACATATCGCCCCTCCGAGGTGGAAATAGAAGGCGACTGGTCATCCGCAGCTTCCTTGCTGGCAGGAGCAGCAGTCGCGGGCGATAAGGTGAGTATTCAACGTCTCGAGCAGAAGAGTCTTCAGGCCGATCGCCATCTGTTGGACATCTTCAAGCATGTGAAGGCACGAGTGAGTCAGGATTCGCATTCAGTGACTGCTGAGAAATCACAAATAGACGCAGCGGAGGTCGACGTGTCAGATTGCCCGGACCTGTTCCCGGTCACATGCGTACTATGTGCAAGCGCGCACGGCATTAGCACGATCAGAGGCATTCAGAGGCTCAGGATCAAGGAATCGAACCGTGTCCAAGCAATGAGCGACGGACTCAAGCAGATGGGTATCAAAACCGAGGAATCAGAGGATTCGTTCACTATCAACGGTGGCAAACCGTGCAAGGCGGTCATTGACCCGCACCGAGATCACAGGATAGCAATGGCGTTCGCCGTCCTTGGATTGGGCACTGAAGTCACGATACTTGATGCTGAATGTGTGGGAAAATCCTATCCGTCATTCTGGTCTGATCTCCAGTCACTGGGAGCCAGGGTGAGAGCGGCTTGACCGGCAACTCCTTCGGCAAACGATTTGTAGTCACAAGCTTTGGCGAGAGTCATGGCCCAGAAGTTGGAATCGTTATCGACGGTTGCCCCGCGGGACTCGAAGTTGTCGCCAGCGACATCCAGCGCGAGCTGCAGAGGAGACGACCTAGTAGTGATCCGTTCTCCACTGAGAGAACAGAAGCCGATCAAGTGGAAATCTCATCCGGAGTATTCAATAACCGCACCACTGGGGCTCCGATCCATCTTTCTGTATCGAATCTGGACGTGCGGTCAGAAGGATACGAGGAGAGGAAGTACACTCCAAGGCCTGGGCAGGCGGACCTAGTTGCTAGGCTGAAGTATGGAGGGCACGAGGATTACAGGGGTGGCGGCAGGTTCTCTGCGAGGATCACTGTTGGATTTGTTGCAGCCGGCGCCGTTGCGAAGAAACTCCTCAGTACGATCGGAATGATAGTGTACGCTCACACCGTAGAGATCGGGGGCATACGTGCCAGAAAGGCTCAGCCAGAGGAAGAGGCGAAGGCGGTGCGTAGCAATGCACTCAGTTGCGCTGATTCTGGAGCAGCGGAAAAGATGACTAGCGCGATCGCTGACGCCAAGACGCGCGGGGATACACTCGGGGGCGTGATCGAGGCCGTCGCCACTGGAGTCCCCGTTGGTTTGGGAGAACCCGTCTTTGACAACCTCGACGGTGATCTAAGCAAGGCCTTCTTTGCAATCCCCTCAGTCAAGGCCGTTGAAGTGGGAGCTGGGTTCCAATCCGTGAGGATGCGGGGGTCAGAGTACAATGATCCTCTGATGGTACGTGAGGGAAGAGTCCATAGCCCAACCAACAATGCCGGAGGCATCACTGGCGGCCTCAGTAACGGCCAGCCCATAGTGTGCAGAATCGCCCTTAGGCCGCCATCATCAATAGCGATTCGTCAAACCACCGTCAATATTCAGACGATGAGCGAGCAACCACTCTCGATCAAGGGAAGGTTCGACGCTTGCGTCGTTCCTAGGGCAATTCCTATTGTGGAGGCCATGATGGCGACCGTTCTCGCCGATCATTCGCTACGAGCTGGCCTGATCGGACCTGTCCTGAGTAACAGCTAGGATGTCGCGGTTGGGTAGGATCCCAGTATCTTCACGAAAGTCGACCGCTCACGTAGATCTCTCAACGCTTCGTGACATGACTTGTCCCACATATGACCATGGAAGTCGACGTAGAAGTTGTACTGCCAGGGTGCGTTTTTGACAGGTCTAGATTCGATCTTCGTTAGATTGATTCCACTCCCCGAAAGCGCTTTGAGAGCTCGATACAGCGATCCGGGTTTGTGTTCAACGCCGAAGATGATCGAGGTCTTGTCGTCTCCTGATCGAGGAGCAGCTCTCTTCCCCAGAACCAGGAAGCGCGTGTAGTTCATGCCACTGTCTTCAATTCCCTCTGCAATGATTCGCATAGAGTACAGTTCTGCGGCGCGTCTGCTCGCAATCGCGGCCACCTTCCGTGACCTCATCGCCTTGATCAGTTTCACGCTGCCCGCCGTGTCGTAGGTCGGGACGGCTTCCATCTTGGAGATGCGCAAGTATCTCGCGCATTGGGCCAGTGCTTGTGGGTGGGAATAGACGGTGGTTATTTCGTCGGCCCTAGTTCCGGGCTTTCCAATTAGGCAGTGTATCACCCGAACTAGTATTTCTCCGCAAACCTTCGAGGTGGTACTTGCCAGCAGGTCATGTGTCTCGTTGATGCTTCCCTCGTATGAGTTCTCCACCGGCACGACGCCGAATACGTTGTGTCCGCTTTCCACAGCATGGAAAACATCCCTTAGAGTCCTGAGCGGCGTGACTGCAATGTGAGGTCCGAAATAGCGTTCACATGCCTCGTGGCTGTAGCTTCCTCTTTCACCTTGGAAAGCGACATGCAATCTGGACTTGCGCAAACCCACAGCTCCTGAATGTACCGATTCTCACACTAGCTTCTCTAGATTGCGGATTGTGCCTCTGTGACTTTCTCGAATGCTGCTCGGGCAATTCTGAATTGTGGATCGGTTGAGAGGGCTTTTCTGATCTTCTTGTAGCGGGCGACGAGTTTGGCTCTGTCCCGCTTGTTCACAATTATTGCGAGTGACCGAATGTCTCGCTGCAGATCTCGCAAGACTTTGCGAAACTCCTCGTTCATTATCTGAATGTCCGCGGTAGTCTCAGGCTCGTCGGCAATTGCTTCTGCAAGCAACATCTGTAGATCGAATGTCCTGCCGGCAAATCCTCGGATTTCAGCGAGGTTTCTTCTCTTGGAGAGCGTCATGGCGAAAGCCATGTTGAGAAAATGCGGTAGACCTAGTGTTAGAGCCATGTGTTTGTCATGGGTGTCTTGATGAGTTAGGAAGAAATGGGCGCCTTGGAACAGATTCTTCATAGTCTTGTAGCCGCGCGTGTCCTTCCCAGTTCTGATAGCGACGATTTTCCTTCCGCGGATACCGTGTGCCAGAGGCCCGAACATGGGATGAATGCTGGCAACCTTGACGCCTCGCCTCTCAGCAGTACGAAGGGCCGGCATGACGACCGATTTTGTCGCAGAAATCTCACAGATGAGAGCATTTCTGCGCAAGACTGGAAGGATATCCTTGATGACTTTCGAGATCGCGTTCGCCGGCGTGGCGAGGATGATTATGTGTCCTTCTCGTGCCGCCTCTACACTGCTTGAGGCATATTTCGCATGAACCTTCAGGGCAAGACGTTTAGCTTTCTTTGAGTCGCGGTCCGAAATAATGACGGAGTCTCCTCGTGATTTGAAGAAGCGGGCAAACCACGCACCCATTCCTCCTGCTCCAATGACGGCCACTCGTGTTACCATTCATCCATCGCCTTCACAATTCGCCTGATTCCGGTCCTAACGGCTGCTTCAGGCTCTGTTATCGCGAGTCTCAGGAAGTCTTGGTACTCTCCGAAAATGGTTCCTGGTAGAACGCCAACCGCATGTTTCTCGAACAAGTGCTTCGCGAACTTCTCAGCGTCAATACCTCTTCGTCTAATTCGCGGGAAGACGTAGAATCCGCCTTCCGGGGGATGAAACTCGAAATCACCCTTTCTCAGTTCCTCACATGCCATGTTCAGGCGCTTCCTGATCCTGCCTCTGCCAGTTGCTGCGTCTCCGCTCGTATCCTTCAATGCGGCAAGTGCGGCTCGTTGTATGAGTTCGGGTACGTTGGTCAGTGAGGTCTCAACGATCTTGCGCATTCTGGCAATCCTCTGCTCGTCTGCGACTGCGTAGGCGACTCTCCAGCCCGTCATGCTGAACTCCTTCGAGAAACTGTTTACGTAGATCGCTTGAGTGTCGGGGTATTCAAGCACACTCGGGACGGGTACACTGGAGTAGGTTGCGTAGACCTCGTCTGAGAGGACAACGGTATGATACTTTCTCGCGAGGCCCATTATCTCTTGGAACATCTCTGCCGAAAGCACCTTTCCCGTAGGGTTGTTTGGGTTGTTGAGGACGATCATCTTCGGGCCGAGTCTCAGCGTTTCCTCAAGGGCGGTCAAGTCAATGTCCCATTGATCCTCCAAACGCGCCGAGACAGCAAAAGTTCTCCCGCCGGCGAAGGCGACGCATGACTCGTAGGCCGACCATGCGGGTCGACATATCGCCACTCTCTCGAGGCTTGACACGGTAGCGAGTATTGCAGCAAAGATTGCGAAGCGACCGCCTGGAAGGATGAGTATGTTGGATCGGCCGAGCTTAGTTCCATACTGACGGTTCAGGCGTTCAGCGATTGCGTCCACAAGAGCTGGAAGGCCAGCGCTTGATCCGTAGAGCATCATAGGGGAATGGTCAAGATACCTTTTCGCTTCGCGGATCACAGCTCTTGGAGTTCTGAAGCGAGGCTCACCTATGTCGAGCCTGATCAGCTTGCGCCCCTTTCTTTCGGCCCTAAGCATCATTTCCGAGAGCTGTTTGAGCATGGAGTCTCCGCCAATCACACGTCGTCTCGACTGCGTTTGGACCTCCACGGAACCTTCAACGACAAGATTGACTAGACGCCTAGCGTAGGCCTTGTCGATTCCTGCCCTGGCCGCAGAGGTGACGAAGTTCTGAATGACAATCTTCTCAGTTACCGGATCGATAACCCCTAGGTTCAGTTGCTTCTTCAGCCGTCCGATCTTCCGGGCGAGCTTGAGCCTTCGACCCAGCAGGCGAACGAGTTCAGAATCAACAGTACCGATGTCTGCCCTTAGCTCTCTCAGATCCTTTTCAATCATCTCAATCCCGGCTCTCACTGCACTCACGCAGATGGACGCGACCAGGCACTATGTCAGCCTGCGAGCTCGCTATCGCAATGAATGGTTTCGAGGGATCCTCTGTTTTCAGTCCACATGCCCTTAGAAGGCTTCGATGCGGAGCTCGTTCAACACCCTTCTTGATGATGTCAGATCTCAAGCGTGCCGCTCCGATCAATTCTAGCACTTTCGGGCTTTTAACTGCCCAACATCAAGCCTCGAAAGCTAAGTCAATTGCCAAAGCTTCTTTGCTGTTAATATTCATCCTGGTGTTCGACAGTACGTCCGTTGTGGCCTCGTGTATCTGACCCAACTCGGCCTCGGAGAATACTCTCAATCGGTTGTGCTACAAACTCCCATTCCCCTCACAGCATCTGACAGTCTGCTCGTTCTTGATCGGAGCCTCAAGCGCACAAAAGCTTGTACCAAACGTATACGGTGATACGATGTGGTGTGCACTCGTGCTGCGCCTAAGCTGCTTTTCATGCACTGCCTACGTATTTCCCAACAATCGGAATCCTGGTTGAGCATCTAGGACAAGCGTTTCCATCAGTTAGCCCGTATGAGACAATGCTGTAGCCGTCTCTGGCTATGATGCATTCGCCGCATTGAGGACAGAACGTATTCTCGTAGATGTGACCTCTTACGTTTCCGACATACGAGTACTCTGCTCCCGCCTTCCGAGCGGTTTCGCGAGCACGCTCTAAGGTCCGAACGCTGGTGGCAGGCGAATCGTATCTGTATGCGGGAGCGTATCGAGTGAAGTGTATTGGTGTGTCCGGACCGAGATGTTTCACATGTTTGTCAACTACGAAGGCGATAGTAGAATCGCTGTCATTGACTCCCGGGATGACTAGGTTCACTATCTCCACGTGTATGCCCATCTTCTTGGCGGCCTCAGCAATCCGCCAAGGCACATTCTCATCCACGGAACCACAGAAGTTTCGGTAGGCGTACTCGTCTCCCTTGATGTCGATCTTCAACCCATCAAGTCCCGACTGTCGGAGTAGGTTGAGCGCCTCAGGAGTCATGTACCCGTTTGAGACATAGCAGCAATAGAGACCACGCGTCTTTCCCAGGGAGAATAGGTCTACCGCCCAGTCAGTGAGGAGTGTGGGCTCTTGGAAACTGGCGCAGAGTCCCTCGTCGCCCGAGTCTATGGCCATCTGCACTATTCTTTCGGGCATAACGGATCGGGATGCCTCCGGTACAGGCGGGGTTTTGGAGAGGTTGTAGTTCTGGCACCAAGGGCAATCGAAGTTGCATGACCAGGTGGAGAAAGTCAGTGCCGTTGACCCAGGCCAGTAGTGGTAGAAAGGTTTGATCTCGATGGGGCGACTCTCAACGGCGCTGAGATCGCCGTAGACGAGCGTGTACAGTTTTCCCTTGATATTCTGTCGAGTTCTGCAGACTCCGACTTGATCCGAGTTGAGAATGCATCTGCGCTCGCACAAGATGCACTGAACCCTTTCGCCACCTAGCCTCACGTAGAGGGAAGATTCGCGAACACAAGGCCTTGCCAGAAGTCCCATAGCAGGCGCTCACTACTCATTCATGAACACGACTACAAATGCGTGGTGCCATGCAGACGAATGTTGTGGCTGGGCACATGTGGAGCCGTGACCAAGGAGCCCGTTTGCTGGGGCCTACTGCTTGCCCGTCTTTGCCTGTGCGTATGTGTAGCAGCCCATCGCCGAGAGCTTGACACTCCGAACGACATGGTCGGGTATCTCTTTTCGTGATCTGCCACTGCGTTCCAAGACATCAGTCATGAAAACTTCAAAGAGCTCGTCCAGAGGCTTTCCAGTCCTGACTGCCTCCTGGGCCTCTGATTCCCACTGCCCGATCGTGTCGATGTTTGCATTGAGAAAGGCCCCCACGTTCTCGCGTACTGGCCCGAAGTGAGGTAGCAGCAAGCCAGCCAGATTCATGTTCATGAAATCTGCGAGGTTCTTGACGTAACGTTCTTCATCAAAGCCAGGCGGAGGCGTTGCTGGGATCGGAAAGTCGAATCCCGGATAGTGCAATCCAACGGCGTCGCCGGTGATCAGAAGGTGTTCATTCTCCAAGAGGACGGACATGTGATGCCATGCGTGGCCCGGGGTCCAGAATATCTTGAGCTTCTTCCCAGCACCGAGATCTAGTCGGTATTCTTCGCCGACCGCTTCAACTCGTTCCCTTGGCAGAGCGACAGGGTTGCCATATACAGCCATGGCTTTGTCTCCGAAGACGCGTGTGGCGCTCTCAATGAGTCTGGATGGGTCGATCAGGTGTTTTGCTCCGTGTTCGCTGACCAGGACACGTGCCGTGGGTATCTCTTTGGTGAGATGACCAAGCGCTCCCGCATGATCCAAGTGTACATGAGTGGGTATGAGGAAGTCAACCTGCAAGCGACCAGCTCCAGCCGTTCGCAATTCGGAGAGCAATGTGCTGGCGCTCGATGGATATCCAGTGTCTATGAGAGCGGATCTCTCCCCTTTTACAAGGTAACTGGCCACTAGACCCGGAGTTCCAGCACCCAAGGTGTCGATCAGGAAAACGCCTTCTGATATCTCGGCGGGCATGTTTCCGAACTCTGCGCTTCTGATGAGCTAGGAGGCCGATTTGAGCGCATCTACAAGCTGGATCTGGTAAGGCCCAAGTTTGCCGCCGAAGTTGACGGCCGTGATCTTCACCACGCCCGGGGTCTTTGCAGCGGCCACGATGCCCACTCCAGTTGCCTTCTTGACGATTTCCTCGTCGAGACCGTTGAAGACAAGTTCGTAGACACTCTGCACCGTAGCGGGAACCTTCGAGTCTGAAATTGAAGTCCTAAGCGTGGGGCAGAAGGGGTGGTTCGTTGACGCAGGCAACTTGTACTTCATCGAGCCAACTTTCGAGCCGGACCGACAGATGCCTCCGGGGAACGGAAGCACAACGCCTTCTACCGCGACCATTGCCTCAACAGCTTTCTCGGCAGCCTCTAATGCCGAAGGCTGCGAATCGGCCATGATGATGAAGTTCCCTCCTGCGACGCCCTTCTTGACTCCGAACCTGTCCTCGATAATGAACTCGCCTTCCATGACGGGAATTCGCCACACGTTCCGGTCTCCGAGTTTGTCCCGCTTCTGAAAGCCATCACCAAACTTGCGGAGTGCAAGACCGACCTTGAGTCTGCGTACCGCGTCAGGCAACGCATCGAAGGCCGCTGTCGTCGGGCAGGTTAGGATGCATTGTCCTATGCGCGTGATCATCTGTACCTTCAGCTCTCTTCTTGATCTATGCCACATCTGAATGAAGACACCCGGCCGTCCGTCAGGAGTCCTCTCCGGAGGAACCGTGCCTCCCTCGATTGCGGCTTCTGCTGGTGACATGATTATCGACGAGGCAAACCCTGTCGCAGTCTTGCCAGCAATCATGGCCCAGTTTGGGTTTGCTGCAGTCACAAGGATCCTGCCGACCACCATCGGAAATGCTTCTGCGAATGTCTCCTCGACTTCGACCCCGTTGAATTGCATGATGCATCACCAGAAACGCATAGATTCAACTGTCTGACTGCTGAACGATGACCAGACGATTTAATGGTTACTAGACAATCACTTTGAACAGCGAGCCGAAACAAGCTGTACTGAAAGAATGATTCTCGCTGCATGCCAAGAGTTAAAGACAGAGACCACGATTCGGTTTGGGAGCCTGATGAAGCTATGACAGTCAAGGTCGGGTTCTTGAAACTCGGGTGCATTGGGTCAGCGTCATTGATTGAATTCATGCTCGACGAAAGGGCAGAGAGACAAGACATTGACGTACGCGTCGTCGGAGCAGGAGCTAAGCTAGGGACAGAACAGGCGGAAGAAGCCGCAAAGAGACTACTCGAGTTCAAGCCTCAGCTTGTAGTCATAACAAGCCCGAACGCGACGCTCCCAGGGCCGAAGAGAGCCCGAGAGACCATCAAGGCTGCGGGGATCCCGGTAGTAGTTGTGTCGGACAGTCCAGCAAAGAAGTCAGTTCAGGAGCTAGAGCAGCAAGGGTTCGGCTACGTCATAGTTGAAGCCGATTCAATGATCGGCGCAAGACGGGAATTCTTGGACCCTCTGGAGATGGTTCTGTTCAACCTGGATGTGACAAGAGTACTCGCAATAACAGGAGCATTGAATCTGCTCACTGCAGAGATCGATCGAGTCATAGAATCGATCAAGAAGGGCGCTCAGGTCTCTTTGCCGCAGGTCGTCGTAGACAAGGAGAAAGCCATCAAGGCGGCATCCTTCTCTAATCCGTACGCTGGAACGAAGGCCATGGCTGCCTACGAAACAGCACGTCGGGTGGCCGACCTCAGTGTCGAAGGATGTTTCCAGGTGAAGGAATGGAAACGATACACACAGATTGTGTCAGCGGCCCATGAGATGATGCGGCAGGCCGCTCGACTCGCAGACGAGGCAAGGGAGAATGAGAAATCAGAAGATGCCGTCTCTAGGACCCCTCACTACGATGATGGAAGCGTTCTCAAGAAGACGAAGCTGATGGAGAAACCCGCCAAGCCTTAGCATTGATGTGAATACAACGGCGCAATGCACCCCCGAAACGTCCTCGACGCCCAAGGCTGCAGGACATTCATCGTAGGGGCCAACTCAGAATCTTGCTCTTCTCGAGCGCAACAAGCGCCGGGACACCGACGAGCACAGAAGCTAGAATGCTGTATGCAGCTTCGACAGGTGTCTGAAATGCGCCTAGGACGAACACCCCGGCAAGCAGGTCCACAGGGATTGGGTAAACCTGGTAGAGCCCACCGACTATGAGCATGAATATTCTCACCATCGAATCCAGCTCCACAGATGCAAATGCCACCAAGGCTATTGCAGGAACAAGGCACGAATTACTCGACTTGGCATCACGTGTCCTACGTAGAAGGAAAGCTGCGGGAAATATGGCCACGAACCCGAGATATGTGTCCCAAAGGGTCCACAGCGGTATTTTCCCAGCTAACGGATGGACCAGAAAGGCCAGTACCAAGAATGCGTAGATTCCGGCTGTGAGATACCACTTTCTCAAAACGAGGAAACCTGCTCCGAGAGCCCCTATGGCCTCTGCGATTCCGAAGACGTTCTCAATCCAGACACTATCAGGTCTGACGAAACGGCCCCCAATCCAGCCGATCGCTGCCGACAGGAAGCCAAGGTAAGGCCCAGCGATGATGCCTTCCAACGGCTCCATCGCTATGCTCATTCTTCTGAAACCGACGAGGGGAGGAGCGTACGATAGGACGATGTGAAGCGCTGCCAGTACTGCAACAACTGCGACATACAGGCTTCTTCGTCCTTTTGGAGGCATGGCTTTCTTCTGACCGCCCGAACATACTGTATACAGACTACTGAGCGGATATAATATACGAATGACTTGTGTATCTGACGCCAGATCGTGAGCCATGCCAGGACTCGAAGTCACAGTCATCTCGGGGAGAAGCCTTTCTCAAGCTCGAAGTAGAGAGCGTGGAAAGTTCTCGGATGAATACTCCCGATCTGTGGCAATCTGCGAGATCGATCCGGATGATATGAAAGAGCTCGGCGCATTGGAAGGCGAGAATGTCCGCGTCAAGACCGAGTTTGGAGAAGTGATCCTGAGAGGCACCATATCCAAACAGGCCCCGCATAGACGAATTGTGTTCCTCCCATATGGTGCTTGGGCGAGCATGCTCTTTGGGACATCAACTCACACTTCTGGTATGCCGACTCTGAAAGGGCTCAAGGCCACCATAGAGCGAGCACCAGAAGCGAAAGTAGCAACTCTCAAAGAAATCACAAGCATGAAGACCAAGTGAGAAACATGCCACGTACGACTCTACAGAACGTACTCTGCACATTTTGCGCATCGGGCTGCGACAACCTCGAGATAACGTCTGATGGGCGTATTGTCGACTCGGCACGCAACGGCTGCGCGATCTCGGTGAGCAGATTCACAACAGCGGACGAGAGCCGAATACTGAAACCACTCGTAAGGAGAGGAGAAAAGCTCCGTCCGACCACATTCGCCAGAGCGATAGACCGGGCTGCGCGGATTCTGATCAACGCCAAGTACCCTTTGCTCTATGGTTGGAGCCAGACCTCATGTGAGGCTATCTCGAAGGGGATCGAGCTTGCTGAACTTGTCGGCGGCATTGTCGACAACACAACAACATCATGCCATGGCCCTACAATACTCGGTGTTCAAGATGCCGGCGAAGCAACCTGCACGCTCGGCGAAGTCCGGCACTCTGCTGACTTGATCATCTACTGGGCATGTAACCCGGTCCACTCCCACCCACGCCACATGAACCGATACACGATCTTCAGTGAGGGAAGGTTCCGAAAGACACGCAAAGACCGCAAACTCATCGTTGTCGATGTAAGGAAGACCGATACGGCCAAGCTTGCTGACCGATTCATCCAGATCCAACCAAACGGAGACTACGAACTTCTGACCGCGTTGAGAACAGCCATCAACGGCGAAGAAATCGAACAAGACTCCGTGGCTGGGGTCCCGGTTGAGACGATCGAAGAGATCGCGGACATGATGATGGAGTGCGAGTTTGGAGCGCTATTCTTCGGTCTTGGCCTCACGATGACTATGGGAAAGCATCGGAACACAGAGGCCGCCCTGACACTTGTCAGGGATCTAAACTACGTGACCAAGTTCGTGGTTGTGCCGATGAGAGGGTGGTTCAATGTTACCGGCGCAAACGAAGTCTCAACATGGCAGACTGGATACCCATATGCCGTGGACCTCACGCAGGGATACCCGAGATTCAACCCCGGCGACACGTCAGCAATTGACGCACTCGCTCGTGGTGAAGTAGACGCAGCCCTTGTCGTTGCATCGGATCCCGTGTCTCATTTTCCGAGAGCAGCTGTGAAGAACCTGCTTGAGATCCCGATCGTTACAGTGGAGCCGAAGAGAACTCCCACCTCGGACGCGTCCGAAGTTGTGATACCTTCCGCGATCATTGGAGTCGAGGCGGCTGGCACAATTTACCGAATTGATGGGGTCGCACTTGAAGCAAAGAAAGTGATTGAACCTCCTCTGGGCGTCAGAACAGATGAGGAGATCCTTGACGCGATCATCAAACGCGTCAAGAAGATGGGAGCGAGACGCTGATGGCCGAGCTTCTCATCCGGGGCGGCTACGTCTTCGATCCTCTGAACGGTATCGAAGGCGAAAGGATGGACATCTCGATCAGAGACGGCAAGATAGTCGAGAAGGTTGGCCGTAGGGCACGTGTGCTGGACGTCTCAGGTATGACCGTGATGCCCGGAGGCGTCGATATTCACTCACACATCGCCGGATCGAAGGCCAATTGTGCGAGGATGATGCGCCCGGAAGATCATTGGAAAGATCCTGAACCCAAGACCAAGTATACGCGCTCCGGAGTCGGCCACACAATCCCGTCAGTCTTTACCACAGGCTACCGATATGCGAGAATGGGGTACACTACGGTGTTCGAACCTGCCACACCGCCACTGAAGACACGTCACACACACGAGGAACTGAATGATATCCCGATCATCGACAAAGGATGCTTCCCGCTTCTCGGCAACAACTGGTTTGTGATGGAGTATGTCAAACAAGGAAGAATCGATGAGCTGGCAGCGTATGTGGCGTGGATGCTCGAGGCCACAAAGGGTTACGCGATCAAGATCGTGAATCCCGGCGGAATCGAGGCTTGGCGTTGGGGACGAAACCTTAGACACTTGGACGACAAGGTTCCAAACTTCGACGTCACCCCAAGAGAGATCGTGAGAGCCCTATGCCAAGTGAATAAGATCCTCAACTTGCCGCACGCAGTTCACATTCACCCAAACGGACTCTCAGAGCCCGGTAACTATCAGACAACACTCGACACGATGGATTGCGTTCACGACATCCAAAGAGAAAGCGGTCCGACCATGCATGTAACGCATGCCCAGTTCACCGGTAGGAAAGGGTGGTCATGGGCAGACGTAAGGTCGGGAGCGCCCGAGATCGCTGATTATGTGAACACGCATGACCATGTCTCCATTGATATGGGCCAGCTGGTCTTCACGAATGTGACTTGGATGACTGCCGATGGCCCGGCTATGTTTGCGTTGTTCAAGTTCTCGAAGACGAAGTGGTTCAATGCTGATGTAGAGTCAGAGACTGGCGCGGGAGTCGTGTCGGCGACTTACAAGAAGAGCAACTACGTCAACGCCATACAATGGGGCATCGCTCTTGAACTGGCATTGCTCGTCAAAGATCCGTGGAAGATCTATCTGACCACTGATCATCCAAACGGAGGCCCATTCACAGCATATCCACGCGTGATCTCCTGGCTTGTGAGCAGAGAAGCTCGGCAGAGAGTCATTGACAAGATCAACAAGACAGCAAGGAGACGGCTCGACCTGCCTGGGATCGACAGAGAGTACTCGCTTCATGAAATCGCGACGATAACCCGAGCCGCTACCGCGAAGTCGCTCGGCCTTAGATGCAAGGGCCAGCTTGGAGCAGGCGCAGATGCGGACATCGCGATCTACAGCATTGAACCTCGGAAGATCGACCCAGCCAAGGACTACAAGGCCGTAAGGAAGGCTTTCGCTAGTGCCGCCTTCACTGTCAAGGACGGACGCATCGTCGTCAAGAACGGCGAGGTTGTACGAAGCGTCCAAGGGAGAACCTTCTGGACCAAACCCGAAGTTTCCGAAGGGATCATGAAGACTGTTACGAGCGATCTGGAGCGCAAGTTCGATGACTACTACACTGTCCGCATGGCCAACTACCCAATCGAGGAACGCTACCTCACATCGTCACAAGCCATCACGACAAGAGGAGACGTATGAGGATTGACCGATCTCGTCTTCACTCCCACCCGACAGTTCAGGATCCCAGTAACGGCCGAATGCATCAGCCCAGACTTCGTAGCGGGCAAATCATTGCGCGAGATTGAATTGACGCAGGTTTGGGAAGGCAATCGCAGAATCAAGCTGGGTTCTCTCTTCAAGGTTCAGGGCGAGATCGGACGCACGCTCGACGATTGCACCGTCAAAATCACTGGAAATGTGAGCGCTGTGAGGCGAATAGGTTTCGAGATGACTGGCGGGTCGATCCAGATCGACGGCGACGCAGGAATGTACCTAGGCGAGCGTATGCAAGGAGGATCGATCACCGTAACCGGCAATGCGGGATCATGGCTTGCAACACAGATGCGCAACGGCCAGATCGAGGTCCAAGGAGACGCAGGAGACGCAATCGGCGGTTCCGCACGCGGTGGAACCAAGGGCATGCGCGGCGGGACGATTACCATTCACGGCAATTGCGGAACCGAAACTGGGGCGTGGATGCAAAGCGGAACGATTCGGATCAAAGGTAATTGTGACCTCTATGCGGGCATCCACATGAAGAACGGAACCATCATGATTGAGAGAAACTGTGCAGGTCGCGTTGGAGCACAAATGACAGGTGGAAAAATCATTGTGCTCGGTAACGTGGGCGGAGTCTTGCCTAGTTTTCAGTTCGAGGAGATACGCGCAAAGGCGAAAGTTGGAGACGAGAAGATTCCTGGCCCATTCTATTTCTTCAGCGGAGACGTGAACGAAGAGGGAAAAGGCCAAGTTCTTGCCCGAGTCACGGATAACTCAGATCTGAAGTGGAATGAGAGACTCATTGAAAGGTAGATGAGAATGGCAATTAGCGTCAACAAACATGCAATGCGAATTGTGAAGGAAATCCTTAGCCGCAGGGACGAGCTGCAAGTCAGAGTAGAGAAGCGCCCGAAAGGAGCCACAATCATCGATGCCGGTGTAAACGCTCCTGGAGGATATGAGGCTGGCTTGATGGCTGTCAAGCTCTGTATGGCCGGGCTGTGTAAGGTTTCGCTTTCTTCTCGAACCTACGATGATTTCGACCTTCCCACGATTAATGTGGCGACTGATCAGCCTCCAATCAGCGCTTTGGCATCCCAGTTCGCAGGCTGGGATATCAAGACGGGAGACTACTTCGGGATGGGGTCAGGACCGGCAAGAGCTCTTGCTCTCAAGCCCAAGGACATCTACGCCGAAATCGAATACAGAGACAAGGCAGATGTTGCAATCATAGTTCTCGAATCTGACAAGCTCCCGCCTGATGATGCGATTTCCTATGTTGCATCGGAATGTGGTGTCAGACCATCGAAGGTCTATGTGTTCGTGACTCCAACGAATTCAGTTGCTGGCGCTGTTCAAATCTCCGGCAGAATCGCGGAGATAGGCATTTACAAGCTGAGAAGACTGGGTCTCGATCCGAAGAGAATCACCCACGCCTTTGGATCGGCTCCAATCCCTACAATTCATCCCAAATCCGCGGAAGCAATGGGCCGAGCAAATGATGCGTTGTATTACGGTGGAGAAACATACTACACTGTAGACTTTGAAGATGATCAGAGATTGAGGGAAATCGTGGCAAAAGCGCCGTCCTCGACTGCCGCAGAATACGGCAAGCCCTTCTATGAGATCTTCAAGGCGGCAGGGTTCGATTTCTACAAGATCGACCCTAACCTTTTCGCGCCAGCTGCCGTTTCAGTGAACAACACCAGGACTGGGCAGACCTTCAGATCTGGCAGAGTAAACGCCGATGTCCTGAAGGAGACTATGGCTATCGTGACCGCATGAGTGGAAGCCTACAGGCTTCTACTTGACTATCTTTGATGCGACCTCGATGGCCTTGGCTGCGTCCTCGGCGGTTATCTTAGGTTTCTTCTTGCTGAGCAAGCATTGAATGAAGTATTCGTCGAGTTGGTAGTGGCCCCAGACTTTTGTTCCGCCTTCTCTGAACATCCATTCCTGTCGCTCTGGGTTTTGCCCGACTAATGTGAGCGAGTCGTTCCAATTCGCCTGAAGATTCAGAGTCTTGTCTCCGTAGACTTCAAGGCGACTTGTCCCTGCTGTGGGTACCACCATTGAGCTGAAATGAAGAGCGCCGACAGCCCCGGTTGAGAACTTGACAAGCCCCATCGTATTGTAGGACTTTATGCCACCAAATTCCTTCAAAGGCGCGTAGCTCGATTTCCACTCAACTTCGGTAATCTCAGCGTCCAAGAGCCACCTCAGAAGGTCAATGGACCATACGGACAGCGTGAAGTCAGGGTAGCCTCCGCTCTTCTCGATGTTCCATGCCCACGAATTAGCTGGCCATTGAGCCGCAAGATCCTTGGCCGCTATGAATTCCCTGAAGGAAACAGCCACAGGCTTCCCAATCTTCCCGGCATCGATGAGTTCCTTAGCCTTCACATAGTTCGGCGTGAACCGGAAATTGAGAACCGGCATCAGCGTGACTCCGGCCTTATCAGCTTCTCTTCCAAGCCTCTCCACTTCAGCGACTCTGGGGGCGAGAGGCATCTCGCAGAGCACATGTTTGCCCTTGGCTATCGCCTTCATGGACATGTCGAAGTGAAACGGTGTCGGAACCGCCAAGACAACCGCGTTTACTTTCGAATCATTCAGAAGCTGGTCGTAGTCGAGATAGTACTTCACGTGATACTTGTCCGAGTACTTCTTGATCCTCTGCTCATCACGGTCTCCCAATGCTACGAGTTCTGACCCAGGTATCTTGTTGAATGCCGGGACGTGTGCTTGTCCGCCGACGAAACCAGCACCAATAACGGCTACACCG
>JBAVVE010000159.1:0-3645 GCA_049697135.1 Bathyarchaeia archaeon
GATCAACCGCTTGGGCACCGTACATGTAGAAAATGCTTCGAGCGGAAAACATCGTGCCTTGGATTTCAGGATAGTAAGATCCTCTACCGAGGATGGTCATTCCAGCTCTGTACTTGCCTCTTATCACCTGAGCGATTGTCATTTTCTTGGTGTCGCCCTTGACGCGGACATCTCCGTTGATGGTCTCCAGTTCTCCTGGGCTGACACCGAGCATAGGAGCCGCAAGCGCGAAGATCTGCTCCTTTGCATCCTTTGCAGCGAACCTGACGGCGTTACCCATATGGAATGTTGCCCGGCTTGCCGTCGTCGAGGCATCGAAAGGTGTATAGTCCGTATCCGGCGATGTGACAGTGATCCTTTCGACCGGAACACCGAGCTCCTCTGACGCGATCTGCGCCAAGATCGTCTTGATTCCTTGCCCGACTTCCACGGCGCTCGTGATGACTGTCACACCGCCGTCCTGTTCCACCTTAAGGAAAGCGGCAGACCCAGACGGAGTCTTTGTTGCCTTGTACTCGCAAGCTATACCCACGCCTCTGTTGGGGGGTCTGGGCTTACCCCACTCGATTGCTTTCGCGGCCTTGAGGATGCACTCCTTCAGGCCAATGCTCGACAGGACATCACCCCGCGTAGGATTGATCGATCCTTCCTCCAGTGCATTCTTGAGTCTGAACTCGACTGGATCCCATCCCATCTTCGCGGCGATCATGTCGATCAAGGACTCGTGCGCAAAGCTGGACTGAGGAAGGCCGTAGCCTCTGAGCGCTCCTGCCACCGGTCTATTGGTGTAGACCGTGTATCCTTCAACTTTCACATTAGGAATCTTGTATGGGCCGACTCCTGATTCGCAGCCGTGTAATGTAACAGTCGGGCCTTTCTCGGCGTACGCTCCCGTGTTGTAGACGAGTTTCGACTGTGAAGCTATTATTGTTCCGTCCTTCTTGACCCCTGTCTTGACTGTGACTACCGCTTGGTGTCTCATGAGGGACGAGGTGAAGGTTTCTTCTCTTGTGAGAACGATCTTGACTGGTCGGTAGTCCGTTCGCATGGCTAGCGCTATGCACACCATCTCAACCTTGAGCCCGCCTTTTCCGCCGAACCCACCGCCCATGTATGGCGGCGATATCACCCTCAATCGCTCGAACGGGACGCCCATCGCATCTGCCAAGTCCTTCCTCAAGCGGTGAGGTGCATCATTTGGAACCCAGATCGTTATTCTCCCTGAGATTTCGGCCTGCGCTATCGCCATGAAAGGCTCGATCTGACAGTGATGTCCTGTAGGAAATGTGAAGGTCTCCTCGAAAACGTGGTCGGCCTGTTTGAAACCTTTCTCCACATCGCCCTGATTGAACTCGAATTTCGCGCAGATGTTCGTGTTTGGAATAGGATTGACTATGGGCATGTGAGCATAGGTGTGCAACTCTTCATGTATGAGCGGGGCTCCGGGTTTCATGGCCTCGACTGCATCAAAAAGTGTTGGGAGCGGTTCGTACTCGACTTTGATGAGTTCCATGGCGCGTTCTGCTATCTCTTCAGTTTCGGCAGCGACGGCAGCCACTGCCTCACCGGCAAAGCGGACCTTGCCAACTGCGAGGAAAGGTTGGTCCCTGATGGCTTCTCCGCCTCGGAATGGTGCGCCCTTGCCAGTTACAACAGCCTTCACACCAGGAAACTTCTCCGCCTCGGAGGTGTCTATCCTCTTTATCTTCGCATGAGCGTACGGGCTGCGAAGCACCTTCCCGTAGAGTAAATCGGGAAATTGCATGTCGTCCCCGTAGATGGCACGTCCGGTTACTTTCTCAAGCGCATCTACTCTATGAATCGACTTGCCGATTGTGGCGTATTTCTCAACTTCAAGCGTAGCAGTCATTGGCTATTCCCCCGGATCTCCTCGCCAGCCGTGAGGATCGCGTCAACTATCTTGCTATATCCAGTGCAGCGACACAAGTTGCCGGATATACTGTGCCTGACTTCCTCTTCGGTTGGATTCGGATTCCTGTCAAGCAGTGCCTTCGCCGACATCATCAGTCCTGGTGTGCAGAAACCACACTGAACGGCGCCTTTCTCGATGAACGCTTTCTGAAGAGGATGGAGTTCCTTCGGATTCTTTGAAAGCCCCTCGATCGTTAGCACATCTTGTCCTTCCAATTCAGCAGCCAATATGAGGCAAGAGTGCACTGCTTGGCCGTTCAAGAGTACAGTGCAGGCGCCACATTCACCGCTATCGCATCCGCGTTTCGTGCCAGTAAGGAACAGATCCTCTCTGAGTACATCTAGCAGAGTCTTCGTCGGTTCCACATCGATCGCTGTCTGTTCACCGTTGACTTGGAATTTCACCATATGCTTCATGGAGCATTACACCTCGCTCTTGACAGACTTGGAGTGCAGAGCATCCCGGAACAGTCTTCTCACTACCACCTTGGCCATCGCCTTCCTGTATTCGGCTGATGCTCTCACATCGGAAATCGGCGAGCATTCCTCGGATGCAAGCTCTGCCGCTTTTCTTGCAGTGTTGTCATCAATGGGCTTGCCACGTATCTCCGTCTCTGCTTTTCGTGCCCTCATCGGGATTGGAGCGACAGATCCGAGTACAATTCTTGCGTCGACGCATTTCTGTTCTGACAAAGTGAACATCAATGCCGCGTTCACTGTCGCAATGTCCATAGCGTTTCTCGGTCCGTGCTTCAAATATGCACCATAGGATCCTCTCGGTGGACTAGGGACATCGACTTCCACTAGAATCTCATCTTTCGAGAGAGTCGTCTTGCCGGGGCCGATAAATATGTCCTCGAGCTTGACCATTCTCTCTTCTCTCGGACCAGCGATCTTCGCGACTGCTCCAAGAGCGATCAGAGGCGGCGCGGTGTCGGCGGCCGGTGAAGCATTGCAGAGATTACCGCCCACTGTTGCTCGGTTTCGGATTTGATATGAACCCAAGTTGTGCGCAGCATCAGCGAGCATAGGAAAAGCGGTCCTGACAACTTCGGAACTGTCTACGGTGTTGATCGTGACGAGAGCTCCGATTCTCAGTCCTCCGTGCTCGTCGATCTGAATTCGATTGAGATCTGGAATCTTCTTGATGTTGACTACAATACGAGGCTCGAACTTGCGTTCTCTCATTCCCAAGATTAGGTCGGTTCCGCCAGCGAGAATTCGGGCGCCTTCGTTGCGTCCGAGAATTGAGAATGCCTCCTTCAGACTTGTTGGTTCTGCATATTCGAAACCTCGAAGACCTCCCATGACCATGAACGTCTAACCTCAGTTGCTCAAGTTTGGATGAGAGCGCTGGCAAATGTGTACGCTCGTGGAGCGGACCCGCTAGTGTTCTTCAGAGGTCTTGGTCTCGGAGGTCCAGTAGAAGTCCTTTCCGGCCTTCTTCTTTGCCTCCTCATCTTCGGCGGCTTTGACTGCGTCCATTCCGCCATCAACATAGGTTGCTTGGCCTGCAAGCCACTGACACAAGGAAACAACCTCATGAATTTCGGCGGGTGTTGCACCTGCTCTCACCGCTTTCCTTGCGTGGCTTTTCCCCTTCTCGCCTCTTCCCAGTGCAACCTCAACCGCCACCATGATGAGTTCCTTCACTTTGCGAGATAGAATCTCGGGCTTGCCCTTCGGCGGCAGCGTTGATCTTCTTGAAATGAT
>JBAVVE010000160.1:0-2535 GCA_049697135.1 Bathyarchaeia archaeon
CTCTCCTGCTCATATCTACGGCACCGCTTCGCGCCTGCTCATGAGCGATCCTAGAGTACCGAGAGAGCGTCCGCGTCTACGCGGCACTCTTGGACAATGTAACCATCCGAAGCTTCTCGCCTTGACGAGGAGCAGACACACCAACGAGACAGTCTACCGCTGCATGTTATGCGGTAGAATCACAAGCATAAACCGGCTGCGCGAAGAACAACGGAGGCTGGTCTAGTGTCGCAGCCGAAACGGTGCAACTGGTGCCAGAAGCGACTACGAGCCGAATACAAGCTACTGATCTGTCCAAACTGCATCGAAGAACTAATCGAAATGTTGAGACGTTGAGAGAGTCTAGGCCATTCCGGACGCAGCGTCCAGAATGTGCCTGTGATCCTTGGTGCAGACCCAAACGACCTCCCTATCCTGGTCAATAGGGGCCAGCACGCCGGGTCGTCTTTGACATTTCTTGCAGTGGCGGTATCCGGTTGCCCACCACTTTATGTCACGACGCAAGGGAACCCGTCGGCGGAGTGCAGAATCGTCTAGCCATTCGTGGATCGTGCGTTGAGGGGCCTCCCAGTTGCCAGAAACATGCCTCCATGTTACAGGCAACTTGTCAAGAATGCCGTACCTAGCGCAGAGATCTCTCACTTTGAGCCCAATTCTGCCAGAATATTTTGTGTCTAGTGGACTGTACGCGGTTCCGTAGAGTTCCTCGTACTTCTCAACAAGCGCGGCATCATACTTCCTCAGTGCATCAAGAAAGAACGTGGCCTGTGCGCCGCTCATTGTGAGTCCGGCGGCCAGCACGAATCTTCCCCCGTTCTCCGCGGTCTTTCTGACGACGTTCTCGAGGTTTGAGTCGTCGTCGCAGATGTGTGGAAGAATCGGCATGAATGCAGTTCCTGTGAGTATTCCGGAGTCAGCAATCTTCTTCATTGCTCGGAATCTCCCCTCGATCCTGGGTGCGTTAGGTTCGAAGATCTCACCATACCCTTCGGAGTCGCCGCGCACTATGCTGAACATCACGCATGCCCAAGAGCGCTCGTTGATCTTCGAGATCACGTCAAGGTCCTTCAGGACGAGCGGGGACTTCTCGAGGACGAGCGTTGGGAATGCCAGTTCCGCGCAGACTCCCAGCATCTCACGCGATAGCCCGTACCTTTCCTCGGCAGGCTGGTAGTCACCGACGCTGATCACGTCCTTCTGAACTCGCGACAGTTCCTTTCGCAACAGTTCAGCCGCGTTCGTCTTGACCTTGATGTACTGTGAGAAAGGATCGGGGATGTGACTGGCGGCTGGGTCACGTGCGAGCATGTTGTACTTCTCGTCGCGCCAGTAGCAGTAGACACATCCTCCCTGACAGCCAATGTATGGGTGAGCGCCGTACTTTGTCCAAAGCCAGCCGCCGTCCACATGCTTGTGAACATTGAGGATTCGTTTCGGCTGGTAGGGGACGAACTTGACTCCGTTTCTGTTCGTCACTCCCATTCCGCCCACCCATGCGGTACATGAAAAGAAGAGTCTATCGTGTACGCCGCGAACTTGAGGTGTCGCCGGATTTCAAAACGGGGCTTTCTCTCAGGAGTCGGAGGAGCTTCGGGTTGTCCGTGAACACCCAAGTAATCGAGACCCCGTTGATGAGTATCTTGTCTGATGCTTCCAAATAGTTTAGGATGGTGACGAGCGTCGGATACTCCAACTTGCGGGGCAGGACTTTCATCAGGGCACGCCTGGAAGCGAAGGGACCTTTTTCACGGATGCATTTCTCGACCATCAACTGGGTGTCCAGTCTTGGGCTATGCCTATCCTTGTGGACAAGTGTCTGCATGTTTTTCCCCTATCCGTCTG
Organism: Bathyarchaeia archaeon; assembly: GCA_049697135.1. Classification (GTDB taxonomy): domain Archaea; phylum Thermoproteota; class Bathyarchaeia; order 40CM-2-53-6; family 40CM-2-53-6; genus CAVPLU01. Next base: position 1,843 of record JBAVVE010000160.1, read on the forward strand.
CCTCTCTGCGCCAAGGGTAGCTCAGACTACCCGACCCGTGTGTATATAAATATACACAGGAGATCTTGATTACCCTGTTGCCAGCTGCCGCTTCATTCGAGCAGGCAGGTACGTTGTGGCCTTTCTGAGCATCAGTTTCGTCGGATGCGCTCGCTTGGTGTGGTTCTTCAAGAACGTTGTTAGGAGTTTCGGCTGATGCTTCCCGATGGTCTTCAATCCCCAACCGATGCCCTTGATCGCGTCACGGTTCCGTTCACCAAGCATAGGGGTGAGGAGTGCAAGTAGCTGTCTCAATTCGGCCGTTGCAGTAGGTCTCCTCTCTAGGGGTATCATGATATGCGATATCTGACAGCTACTACCCTGAGCGGATATGACCTCTAAAGAACAGCAACGACTGCACCCCTGCGAAATGGTTCAACGAGATTCTTGCCAACTCAAGAGCAGAATTCAGTTTCCTGTGTGTTTCAACACCAATTCTGCCTAATATCTGAAAGTGAGGTATAGCAGCACAGCCAGCGCCACACATGTGAACAAGTCAGGCAGCATGGCAAACGGTCCAAGTCCGAATGCACGAAAACCAAAGAGCCGCTGAACAAGAGGGTTAGAGGACAGCGCGTAGAAAAGCAAGATCACCGAGAACACCATTAGACCCAAAGTGAAATCCGATTTCATCTTTCGGTACAAGCCCAGATA
>JBAVVE010000161.1:0-11660 GCA_049697135.1 Bathyarchaeia archaeon
TACTGTTTCCTGAGACGATCAGAGGGAGCCTTGCTATGATTCATCGAATCGAACCCTCAATGCAAATCGCGTATTTTGACAATCCGCAATTCGAGAACCTCTCTGACCCCTCACTCAGATCTCAGTACTGGACGGATTACCTTCGCAATCTCGACGCACACACGATAATGAGGCCAAGAGAATGGTGGGAGAAGAGGAAGATCGGAATTGGCCCGCCCCCAATAAGAACGCCCGAAGGATGGTTAATGATCTATCATGGCGTTGACGACAACTACGTCTACAGAGCTGGCGCAGCCTTGGTCGACCTGGATGACCCTCAGAAGATCTTGGCAAGATCGAAAACGCCGATACTGGAGCCAATGGAACCATACGAAAAGTACGGGTTTGTGCCTGACGTTGTGTTTCCGGAGGCCGCGATGGTCTTTGACAGTGATCTCTATGTCTTCTATGGCGCGGCCGACACAGTCTGCTGCGTTGCAACAGCGTGCCTCGATGAGTTTCTTGGATGGCTTGTCCAGCAGCGCTAGAAACTCGCAGCCTATTCTAGTCGAGGCCCATCGACGGAAGCCGCCTCGAATGCCGATCCCGTCTCTGTCGGCAGCTGATCGAACTGGCCATCTATGACTCGACCGGAATCAACATATCGCCTCTGAATTCCACACCTATCAGAAACCTCGATGATGCCCTAGCCGGCAGCTTCTAAGCTTCGAGCTGAAGCCCAGCGGATCGCTACAGGCAAGGAGAAGCAGACTAAAGAGGCAATGCTGCAGCTTGTTTATGCGAGATTCGATTGAATGTCGCCCACGTGATGAATAGAGAGGTTGTTTCGATAGATTCAGATGTTAGCGTGAAGGCTGCAGCAGGCAAAATGGCTCAACATCGGGTAGGATGTTTGATCGTAACTGAGTTGGGTAGGCCAGTAGGCATGATTACAGAGACAGATATGCTGTCAAGGGTTCTAGCGCTGGCTAGAAATGCTGAATCAACGAAGGTCAAGACCGTTATGTCGGAGCCTCTGATATGCGGAACCCCCGACATGGATTTCATCGAGGCTACAAAGCTGATGATCAATAGGGCGATCAAGAAGCTTCCTATCACTCATGGCGAACAGCTTGTTGGGATCCTGACAATAACAGATGCCATTGCGGTTCATCCGGCGATGCACGATTTCATCGAAGAGGAAGCGAAAGGGAACGTCCCTAAGAGATTCGTGAAGAGACTGCGGAAGAGATAGCGCAGAATGGTTGTCCGTTTTGAGCTGATCATAACGGTTGCGCCCAACTTCTGTACTACCGCACGAGGTCAGCCTTATCTCTGGTAACTTGGTTCTATTCTCGGACGACTTTCCAATTGGAGAAGTGATGGTTGAGAAAAATAGGCGTGGTCACGAGTGGCGGAGATGCGCCTGGCATGAATGCTGCTATCCGAGCCGTTGTCCGCATCGCCTATTCAAAGAAGCTTCAAGTTTTGGGTTTCAGGAGAGGCTGGGAAGGCTTGATTACAAACACATTTACCGTCTTGACGCCTCGATCGGTGGGCGGCATAATACAACTAGGCGGTACAATCCTCCTTACATCAAGATGCCCAGAGTTCAGAAAGAGAGAAGGGATCAGGAAAGCCGCGGAAGCTCTCGCATCGAATCATATTGACGGACTCGTAGTCATCGGCGGTAACGGCTCCTTCAAGGGCGCTCTGGGGCTAAGCGCATACACGGATACCATGATCGTCGGAGTTCCTGCATCAATCGACAACGATGTCTTTGGGACAGAGGAAACCATAGGTTTCGACACGGCCACAAATACAGCAGTCACCGAGATCGACAAGATCCGAGACACGGCAGTTTCCCATGAGAGAGTATTCATGATTGAGGTGATGGGGCGAGAAAAGGGTTTTCTCGCATTGGCCGTGGGACTCACCGTTGGTGCAGAAATAATTCTAGTTCCAGAAGTGAAATATCGAAAGGAGAACCTCTTCAAAACCATAAGAGAAAACAGGGCCAAAGGAAAGAAGTCAGGCCTAATCGTGGCGGCAGAAGGAATAGGAGACACCCGTCTGCTTGCAAGACAGATCCAGCGAAACACAAAGGCAGAGGTTAGACTGAGCATCATAGGCTATGCCCAAAGAGGTGGCAGCCCCACAGCAAGGAGCCGGCTCTTAGCGAGCTTGTTCGCACAGAAAGCAGTCGAGATGTTGTCAGACGAGGAGGGCAACAGAGTAGTCGGACTGCAGAATGGCAGGATTGGAACCGTCGGGCTTCAGAAATCATGTGAGATCGAGAAGGCTTTGGATCCGAACCTACTTAGGTTGGCCGTCGTACTTGCAACATGAACACTCTGAAAACCATGGCTGTGCTGTCGCGAGTAGCTTGGGGCACATGTACCTTGAGTAATAGATTGTGATTCGCACTCTTCGAAAACCCGTCGACATCCTATCTTTCCCCGATCACGTTAATACATAGTCGATTGGAGGTCAACTCCCCACAGGTCACCGAAATGCTGCTTGGGAAAACTAAGACGAAAGTCGTTTGCACTATCGGCCCCTCGACCTCTTCCAAGCACATGTTGGTGCGACTTGCAAGGGCAGGAATGAATGTCGCTCGTCTGAACCTTTCACACGGCTCCTTGACGGAGCAAATGGCCCGATTGAATCGGATTCGGGTGATAGCGACTGGTTCTGGAATCCCAATGGGCATCTTGGTCGACCTACCTGGCCCAAAGATCAGAGTAGGCAAGGTTTCGCCCGAACCCATAATCTTGCGCAACGGCTCGCAGCTCACCCTGACACGCCGCCGTGTCGTAGGAAATCCGAGGCTAGTCTCCCTTAGCCATCCATCGGTTCTTAGGAAACTGAACAAGGGAGACTCGGTCTTTCTCGCGGACGGGACCATGAGGCTGACTGTGGAGCACATGGGGAGCGATGGAGCCGTCTGTCGCGTGATTAGGGGAGGCGCCTTGTTCTCTGGCAAGAGCGTGAACTTGCCTGGGAAACAGCTGCGCCTTCAGACACTTGCACGGAAGGACGTTAGCCTCATGCGTTTAGCCTTGAAGAACGGTGCCGATTTCATCGGCTTATCATTCACCACAAGTGCGGAGGATCTCGTTCGAGCCCAGCGCATTGCTAAGCAGGCAGGTCACCGGGCGTGGATTATCGCAAAGATCGAAAACCGGCAGGCTGTGGAAAACTTTGACGAGATCGCGGAAGAAGCCGACGGCATAATGGTGGCTCGGGGAGACTTGGGCGTCGAGATGGGTATCGATGACATTCCTTTCTTACAGAAGAAGATCATCCAGAAAGCAAACCGGGCTGGGAAACCGGTAATCACTGCAACTCAAATGCTGGAGTCTATGGTGGACAACGCTATGCCCACGCGCGCCGAAGTAGCGGACGTTGCAAACGCCATAATCGACGGGACCGATGCGGTTATGCTTTCCGAAGAAACAGCCATCGGAAAATATCCTGTAGAAGCAGTCAAGGTAATGAAGAGAGTAGCCGCCGCCACGGAGAAGGCGCTTCCTTACCGTGCGCTGCTGGACTCCAGACGAGCGCTTGTGAAAACGATCACTCAGGAAGCAATTAGCTTCTCCGCGTGTGACGTTGCGTATGAGCTGGGCGCCAGCTGCATCGTAGCGCATACCAGAACTGGCGTGACGGCGCATAGAGTCTCCAAGTTCAGATCCTCTGTGCCGATCATCGCATTAACGTACCGAACGCCGGTCATGAACCGGCTTTCGTTGCTCTGGGGCGTCTATCCCTATCGAGTGAGAAAGCTGCGGACGACTGCAGAGATATTTGCGGCTGCGAAGATCGCGGCGCGTGCAAGCGGTGTTGCCCGCGGAGGTAGCAGGATCGTCGTGGTCTGCGGGGATCCATCAACTCCAAGCGGAACAACCGATCTTCTAAGAGTACAAACTATCTGATCTCCTGACACACCGTGGCCTTCTCTGTCGAATATCCACAGGCTGTTGGCGATGGTAGGCGATCGATAACGAAATGGAGTCAAAGAGATCTGCGCCGAAACTTCATCCTAGACCTGTAGCTCCATGCTTCTCCGGGTCGTGCAGCCGTTTCCTTTATGACTTGTAGAAAGGCGGCGACTCTGCTGCTGGTTCCGGCGATTAGTTGGTCAACCTCTGTTTCTGAAGGTATGAAGGGTATGGTTTCGATCCTCTTGTAGTGTGGCGCCTGGAAGGGGATTCGTTTCCACTTGTAGAACCTTGCCAGATGCTCTGTGAGAGTCTGTTTCCGGTTGACGCTAACGCTCGCCGTGGCTAGGTAGCCTTTCACGGACTCTGGGTCGAGCAGTCTGGTTCGTCGGGCGACGGCTTTCAGGGATCGGATGCATGTCTTCACGGTGGAGGACCTGTAGCCTGCTTTCTGCATCCAGAATCCGAAGGATAGGATCTCTGAGAGGGCTTGGGGTTCGATTTCTTGGATATATCGGGATTCGATGCGGTGGGTGGAGCTCAGAGTGCGGGGGGTGGGATTCGAACCCACGAAGGCCTACGCCACGGGATGGCTCACCCGCGCTGTTGGCTTGGTCTTGAGTTTGGCGCGCGTGGTCAGGACGCGACCCGCCCATCTAGCCAGACACGTGTTGACCTGGCTCTGGGACCCCCGCATCACACAAACACGAGCGAACGATCTACTTCACTTAAAGCCTTACGCCGTGGGGCTCACGTCATTGAGGGCTCGCTTATGTCTCCGAAAGAGGGCCCTCTTTGATCGAATTGGGGGTCCCAATCGTCCATCAAATCAGTGCTGAGCTGAGGCCCCGGCCAGAAGTAGTATCTCTCAGAGAACCATTCTCTGAACCTTGGTCTAGAGCAATTCGATTTCGATGAAAACGTCCTCGGGCGTCCGTATGCGCATCAAACGCTTGAGAAAACGTTCGTTCGGATCCACATCAATCAACCGTTTGTGGATTCGCATCTCCCACTTGTCCCAAGTGTTTGTGCCTTCGCCACACGGGCTCTTTCGCGTGGGAACGTTCAGTTTCTTTGTGGGGAGCGGTATCGGGCCGCGGAGTTTCACTCCGGTCTTCTCAGCGATCTTTGTGATCTCGCCGCAGATCGAGTCTAATCCCTGGGGGTTTGTACCTGATAGCCTGATACGTGCCTTGTTGACCATTATGGTCTATCCTCCACACTAACCGGAAACACAGCAAGAATAGATGAGGGCTTTAAAAAGGTTCGGAGCCTGTTAGCCCTTCTCTGTGATCTCTTGGACGACGCCCACTGCTACCGTTTGGCCCATGTCACGGATTGCGAATCTTCCAAGTTCTGGAAACTGTGTAATCGACTCGAGTGCGATCGGCCTCACAGGGCGCAGTTTGACGACAGCACCGTCGCCGGTCTTCAGGAAGTCAGGGTTCTCTTGCTGGACCTGTCCGGTTCTTTGATCGAGCTTCTGGATCAACTCTGTGAATGTGACCGCCATCGTTACTGTGTGTGCATGCATGACGGGTGTGTAGCCCTTAGCAATCGAGGTTGGGTGCAAGATGACAATGATTCTGGCTTTGAATTCCTTTGCGATGGTTGGCGGTGCGTCTACCTTGCCCACCACGTCACCGCGATGGACATCTGTCTTTGTGATTCCGCGCACGTTGAAGCCGATGTTGTCTCCTGGAATGGCTTCGGGTATCTTCTCGTGGTGCGTCTCGATGTCCTTGCATTCGCCCTTGACTCCAGAGGGCTGGAAGATCAAGCTGTCACCGGTCTTCAGTATGCCGGTCTCAACTCTGCCCACGGGGACCGTGCCAACTCCTGTGATTGAGTAGACGTCCTGGACAGGGATCCTCAGTGGTTTGTCCAAGGGTTTCGGGGGTTCTGTGAATGTGTCCAGCGTCGCTAGAAGTGTAGGGCCCTTGTACCAAGGCATCTTTTCGCTATGTTTGGTCAAGTTGTCTCCTGTCCAACCGGAGGCTGGTATGATTGTGACCTTCGACGCATCGTAGCCAACGGTCTTGAGCAACCCTTCCATTTCCTTCTTGCACTCGTTGAAGCGCTGCTCACTCCAGTTCGCCGACTCGTCGTCCATCTTGTTGATAGCTACTATGAGCTGCTTCACTCCAAGCGTGAACGCAAGAAAGGCATGCTCCCTGGTCTGCCCACCGGGCCCAATGCCAACTTCGAACTCTCCCTTCTTTGCCGACACTACGAGAATCGCAGCATCCGCTTGGCTTGTACCGGTGATCATGTTCTTGATGAAGTCACGGTGTCCCGGCGCGTCGATGATTGTGAAGAATATCTTGGGTGTCTCGAACTTCATGAATCTAAGGTCTATTGTGACGCCTCTCTCCCTTTCCTCCTTGAGGTTGTCCAAGACCCAAGCAAACTTGAATGTCTCGCCTCTGCCGGTCTTCACCGAGTCATCAGCGTACTTCCTGATATCAGTCTCTTTCACGTTTCCGGTCAAGAACAGCATGTGACCGGTCATCGTGCTCTTGCCGTGGTCGACATGGCCGATGACGATCAGGTTAAGGTGGGGCTTCTTTGCCGACACGAAATCATCCATCCGTTCCGGTATTGAATTTGTATAGTGAGACCGCGATCATCTATTTAAGGGTTCGACACGTTCCGGCTGTTTCCGAAACCAGAATCGAGCAATCACTCTATCTCTTGTCGGAATACTGATCAAGAGCAAGAAATCCGCTTGAAACGTAATCGATCTGGATTGAAGATGAATCGCGGAGACTGGCCGACAGCTCTTGATCTATCGAGAAGCCAGCGCGACACGTTCCATCTCGTCGCGTTTCCGAACGGCATAGCTTCGATTGTCGCGAGCAGCAGCGTACATGATCTCCTCAGCTAGGCATTCGTCTATCGTTCGTGGGTTGCTGTAGGCTGCTTGCCTGGCACCGTCAGTTATGAATCTCATCGTCAGGTCGATGCGCCTTTGTGGGGCTATGTCGACTGAGATCGGGTAGACGATTCCACCGTACGCGACTCTTGTCACATCTTCAGCGGGGGCGACATTCTGCACGGCCCTGACAAGCACTTCGACCGGGTTCTTCTTCGTCTTCAGCTCAATGATCTCGAATGCATTGCGGACAATGCTGACGGCTTTGCCCTTCTTTCCTCCGACCCTACCATGGCGCATCATGTTGTTGGCAAGCCGCTCAACTATATTGACTGTTGACTTCCTGAATTTCTGGTGCTCGTGACGGCCACTGCTATGAGGCACAAACATCGCTCGAGTGCTCAGGTATCTCTGCAAACTGACGTCTTCGACTTCGATGCCGCTCAGGCTCCATTTGTTGAATGCCTTGACCTCAGCGAGCTTCTTTGCTTCCTTGCTCATCCTGGACACTTCGCAGCTTGCGAGTTCACGCTCTCTTCCAAAGGTTCGCTCAACGTAGATGCGAGCTTGATATAAGGAAAGCGTATGGAGGCATCCGGTTTTTGGTAGGATAAGGCGGTGGCAGCATCCCCAAGTGATGGGCACACTTTCCTCTCGCGGTTTCTCAGATGCTTCCTATACCCTGTGATCCTATCAGCGCCAGCATGTCGACCTTACGACTGCCCTCTTCCGAGTCTCGCCGGGTTCGGCCGTAAAGAAGTGAACTCTTCCCTTCGAAAGAGCCCCTTCCTCCACCGGCCCGGTAGGGCAGGATCTCATCGTCGGCAACTGAAGCCTACGGGAGGAACGATGTGCCTCTCCCTTGAGTTAGCGGATCCCCGCGTGTAGCCGATTTCGGGTGACAAGGAACGGCTAGCTCCTCGATCCCCCACCACCGCCGACCAAAACTCTTGTCGGGTATCCTTTAACTCTTGTCTCATCACACGATGGTTTTCAACATCTCATGAATATGCTGAGATCTCCGGCGATACGCTATCTCCCCTAGCCGACCTGAGCAAACTCCAGCTTGTCAGTTGCATGTGCAGTGGTCTTAAGGGCACGCAACATTATGCAGGCTTCACACTCCGCGTTAGGTGTAGGGTCACCACAGGTAGTGCATGCTTGAAACTTGCGAGTCATACTCGCGCTGCCAATCATCTCTGAGAGCCTTCCAACTGACCCGTAGATTGTGTGTTTCAAGCCGGGGTGTTTCAGCTCGAGCCTGTTGAGCATGGTCCTGATGTCTCCTCTCAGAGCGTCGCCCCCGTGTGGACAAGGAATGCTCTGGAATCGTGCTCCTGCGGCAAACGCATACAGTGCTGTCTCGCACTCGGGCACCTCAGCCAATGGCTTGATCCTCGGAACGAACTTCGTCGAAGTCTTCCATGGAACCGAGGAAACACGCGAGATACGCTCGACATCGCCATGCATCACGTTAAGAAGCGCAGTCTGCACTTCGTCGTCAAGATTGTGAGCGGTAGCCAGTTTCGTAGCTCCAATACGTCTGGCGCCTTCATTCAACGCCTTTCTTCTCAGTACGCCGCAGTAGGAACAGGGTTGCAGTTCCTTCCGTCCTGAAGCCACCTCGTCCATCGTTATTCCGTACAATTGCTCGAACGAGATAACCACATGCTCGACCTTCAACTCGTTGCAGGTCTCTTTTGCTATGGCGACAGCTTCGCTCCGATAGTCAGAGATCCCTTCGTCCACTGTCAGCGCAACGAGTCTGGCCGGCGGGAAACGTCGTTCCAGTTTCCACAGAATACGAAGCAGAGCTACACTGTCTTTTCCGCCTGAGAGAGCAACGACGATCTTGTCATTGGGCTCAAGCAGTCGCTTGGCCACTATCGTTCTCCGAACCTTAGTCTCAACGCTGTCTAGGAAGCACTTCTTGCAGAGGACGACGCCTTCTTGCTCTCTCCTGTAGAAGGCCTGACTGGTTCCACACTTGGAGCAGGTCACCAAATCCCGTCTGTCCCTCAGAGCTTGATGAATCCGAATCGTATGATTGAGAGAACAAGATTCAATCCGAGTATCGCTAGGGACGCAGATGTTGCGAACATCCGTATCTCCTTTGTGCGCCCCACGCCCAGAGACTTCAAGATGGCTTCAAGGAATCGATCTCCGTCGAACATGTACAACGGCAGCATGTTGATTATTGCTACACTGAGGAAGACGACAGATACCCAGAACTCTGCGCGGAGAAGATGATACGGTAGACTATCCGGCAGGAACGGCAGCTTGCCGCTGTACGCGATGAAATCTCTAAGGGGACTCACGCCCATGATTCCGCGAGAGCTGTTCTTCGGATCAGCCTCCGTCGTGATCTTGAAGTCCCCGCGTAATGTGGCAACCGTCACCAGGGTCCCGGGAGTCGCTCCCGTCATTGCCCGCTGCAATTCAGCGACAGTATGAACTGACACGCCACTAATTCCAGTTATCACATCACCAGCTTGCATGCCGGCCTCTTCGGCTGGGTAGCCAGGCATGAGCCCTGCCACTTCAACACCCACAAAGTTCGTTGTGTAGAATGGACTGATTGTGGCAGCAAAGTTGGCGAACAGTAGAAGTACTACTAATCCAAGGGCCGCATTCGTGAACGAACCGGCTGCATACACTCTCATCTTCGTCTGGTTCGAAGCTTTCTCGAGTTGTTCTTCATCAGGTTCCACGAATCCGCCGAAAAGCACTACCGCGACAAAGATCCCGGTTGACTTGAGAGGCACGTTGTCCGTTCGTGTTGCGATTCCATGGGCTAGTTCATGTGTTGCCAGCACCAACGAGATCGCAAGGAGCAGGTATGGAAAGCTCTCCCAACTTATCGTCAGCCCGGGAAGAGGAATCACAGGTTGGATAGATGTGGCAACTTCGACATGGTAGAAGAGATTGAACAGGTTTAGTCCGAGCTGGTAGATCGCGAAGACCATCAATCCGACTCCGACGGCAACACCCGTATTCCCGAGAATCCGCCATGTACTCCGTCTCTTCTCAGCGAGCGATCCAATCCATTCGTTGAGCGCCGTCGTCTTGTACATGAAGTAGATCGGTGAGAGAACAAATCCGAAACGCTCTGCCTTGAGAGCCTTGCCGACCAAGTAGATTCCGACCCAGACTGCAAAGTACAGAAGCAGAGGGGTGATCGTGGGGTCCATGATTCTTCCTCGGTGTTCTTCTGGGATTAGAGCGTCAAGAATCACCGGCTAAACTAAAAGCATGCCTCTTTGGCACTATCATCGTCCGCCTGAGATGTACTTCAGCCTTGATGGCGGCGATATCTCAGGAGAGCTGCAACCCCGCCCAGTGATTGCAGCATTTTTCCTGCTTCCTGCTCGCTGCTCACCAGTACCACCTTGCCACTCCGGTCCTCAACACTTCTCATTATGGCCTCGAGTCTGGACCTCTCTTCATCCTCAGCTTCTCTGAGCACTTCATCACACACTAAGAGCGTCTCCACCGCTCCTGAGTCTGTGTCAGCCTGGACACGGTCGAGTCCGTAGGAGATGTCTCCAGTGGATGATCCAAGCCGTTTCAGCGCCTCGTTGACAAGTTCGATTTCCTGCACCGTACGGGAGTCGCGCCTGATCTTGTTGATTGCACCTACTCTGATCGCTTCATGAACACCTGCGATTCCGCCGCTCCCCACGGCCTTGACCGCCACAGTCCTTGATCTGAGGTGTTTCGCCTCAGACCTGAGCTCCTTGACGAAGTGATCCTTAGTGAAGCCTGGTCCTACGATCAGAAGCGGCCCGCTGACTTCGACACTAACAGTATCAAGCAGCGTCATGATTCTATGGAAGTAGTCTCTTATCGCGATTTGACGTTTGTCTTCCTCGTTCTTTCCCGGGAGCCGAGATCGAACCTCACCCTTGAAGTCGAGTCCGAAGCTACGGAGAACTGCAACAGATGCTTCTTCCGAGTCGAGTGCGACGATGATTATTGGTTCCTCAGAGACCACAGCTTTCTCTATTCTCTCGACATGATGATTCGGCCACCTGTCCTTTAGGACTGTGACAATGTCCTCAGGCCCCACACTCAGCGTATGATGCGACCCAGTGACTCTGACCTCTTCGGGGGCTTCGAAGACTATTCCATGAACACGCAACCTGTTCATATCCCGGTCAAAATACACTTTCTGCACTGTGATCCCGAGCGTAACAGTGACTCTCTTGCTGGATGGCCTCGCCGTCTCAGTTGACTTCACTTCCCTCGTTGTCCTTCCAAGAACTCGATCCCCCTTCTGGATCACATTGTAGAGCACCCAGAGATCGTCAATGTTTCGAAGCTCTAGCTTCATTACGCCGTGCTTGATGTCTTTCGTGAGTATCTTCAAGAGCGAATGCCTTCACTCGGGTGAGAGGAACACCTTGGCTAGTGAGCTTTTTATACGATTAGCAGTTACGTTGCGACGGGCCACTCAATGAACCCTGATGAAGAGGACAAGATTGTCGAGGCAATGGAGCAACTGCGCATAAACTACAACCTCCGCCAGTGGAGAGTCTGCTCCCTGATCTGTGAATCACTTGCTGAGAAGTTCAGGTCCGTGGCTGATCAGGAGAACAAGTAGGGTAGGCAAGTCGAAGCGATTCCTCGTCTGAGCAAGCTACAGTGTCTTCAGTTTCTGATGAAAGTCCACAAGCGCCTTTGTCTTCGGATTGTCCAGGTTCAGGGTTAGTATCTTCATTCCGCGATCGTACTGATCGAACAGAACGAGCCCGTGCTTTACAAGCGGCTCAATGATCCTTGCCACAGTTGATGGCGAAACCTCTAGGAAACCTGCCAGAGTGCTTTGGTTGAAGACCTTCCCGGGGTTCTCAAGCAGGTGT
>JBAVVE010000162.1:0-4047 GCA_049697135.1 Bathyarchaeia archaeon
CTACGGCAGCGCATCATAAGTCTTCTCCCAACCTTTTACACTTACGAGAAAAAGGAGTACATGTTGGTTCAAGATTCCTGCAATCCAAACATGATTCCGGTAGTTGTGGAAGTCTGTTCCGGCGCATCGTGTCAAATCACATCTGCATTAGAGATGGTGCCTAGCATATCTGTACCTGCGACGACTATCATGCTTGTTTCTGCGGGAATCAGAGAGGGCCAAGTCTACATCAACGAGCTATGGTTTATCGTACCTCTCATCGGTGCCATCCTCGCTATTTTCGGTGCCATCCGTGGTCGTGGTTCAGGCGGCAGCCATTGGCGATCGGCAGTAAAGCATACCTAACCTGAGGATCCCAGATTGAAATGGTATCTGGATAGGCGTGGTAAAACTGGAGCGAAATTGTCATGGTCTTTGGTAAGAATTACCGACAAGTCAAGACACTACTTTTACTAACTCTTGTTCTGGTTTTCGCTCTCTATCCAGCCCTAGAGCCTACGCATCAATCTTCTGAGAGATTTGAAACAACTCCAAGTCTGCCCGTAATTCCAACCCGCCATGAAGGCAACGATCCTGTCTCGACGTTTTGGAATTGGTTGCAAGAAGTAGTCTTTCATCAGTCAAGTACCTTCTTTCAGGAGTATGTAGGGCATGTGCGTCCAGCGTGGGCCGCAACACAATACGAATACTACCAGAGCTATGACACCTATATTGAGGCTACCACCGTATATTGGCGGGGGCAAACTTTCAAAGTAGGAGCAACGGCTCACACAGTTACAAGCGTTAAACTTGTGTTGGGAGGTTCCCCATCGGGCACCGTAACGGTTGGCATAAAAGCGGTAAGTGGTGGACTCCCTACTGGTGGTGATCTTACAACTGGCTCGATAGCTGGATCAAGTGTTCCCGCGAATCCGGGAGTTGTGACGATTGCGGTTACAGAGTATCCACTAACGGCGAACACGTACTATGCAGTTTACGTCAGAGTGTCTGGAACTGCTGTTCGAGTCCACCTAGACAGCACTTCTCCTACGTATGCAGACGGCTCGTATGTGAGGTCTTATGATGCGGGGTCATCGTGGAGCGCAGACACAGCTCAGGATCTTTACTTTGAGGTTTGGGGCAATCTCGCCACAGTCACAATCACTTTTGCTCTTAGCGGTGTCAGCAACGATGCTACAGGAACAATCATCGCTATTGATGGTACAAACTATGTCTATGCAGATTTTCCGAAGGCTTTCTCATGGACTATTGGTTCGACAAAATCGGTGGCGGCAACAGATCCAGTCTCAGCCGGTGCAGGCAAACAATATGATTGGACGCAGTGGACCAACGGGGACGGATTGTCTGGGGCTTCGGGAACCTACACTGTTCCTTCTTCTGCAATAACCGTTACAGCCGTTTACGCTACTCAGTGGTATTTGACTGTCACTAGCTCCTATGGTTCTCCAACTGGGCAGGCTTGGTACACTAGCAGCAATAGTGCATCATCAACAGTGACCTCACCTGTCTCCGGTGGAACGGGCGTACAGTATGTCTGCACCGGTTGGACTGGGACAGGTTCTGCGCCTGCAAGCGGCTCAACCGCTGATACGGGCCTTTTCACGATGTCTGCGGTTTCGTCGGTGACTTGGACTTGGAAGACTCAGTGGGAAGTCGCATTCACGAGCAGTGGAATTGCAGGGGATACTACTGGAACGGTTGTTACTTTGAATGCGACAGCTAAGATCCAGAGCGACTTGCCTTTCACGGCATGGCATGATGACAATACAGCAATAGATTATGCGTTCACGTCGCCTGTAGCTGCGACATCGGGTAAACGGTACGTATGGTCAAGCACTTTAGGCCTCAGCCAGACCTTGCAGTCTAACATATTTGTGGTAACTGCGACTGGAACTGTGACCGCTACATTTCATGTTGAGTGGGAAGTCACTGTCAGCCAGTCTGGGTTAGGGACAGATGTTGGTGCTGATACTGTCGTCGTGGTTGATACTGTCAATAAAGCGAAAGCTGATCTACCGTTTGCTGCGTGGTATGATGATGCTGCATCAATCAGTTACACGTACACCCTCAACATTGCTGGGTCTACTTACCAGTATGTCTGGATTTCCACTTCGGGCTGTGGGAAGACAGCACGGTCTGACTCGTACACGGTCACGGGCACCTGTACATTGTTGGGAAATTATGGTGTCGTAGGCGGCACCGCTACTGTTACCACGACCGTAGTTCAGACCACGACGACTGGAACGACAGCAACCGCCACAACGGTGACTACGCAAGCCACAACCACAACCGCAACGTACACTTCGGTCACGGTGGCTGTAACTTTGACTTCGCAGACTATCACGTCCATCACGATTTCCACTTCGTATACTTCGTTGACTTTGCCTCCGGGGCTTATTCCGAATCAGCTGAACTATAATCAGGCGGCGCTCGGAGTGGACGGAGTAATCCTAGTGATGAATCAGACTCAAGTTGTCTATGCGGATGTGATCATTCGATTCTATGGGTCAGGTGAGTTTCTGATAGACAATGTGGAGTTCCAGGAGCCGTTGGGTGAGGTACACTGGGTCACGTTGAATGAAACCATGCAGGGACCCTGTAGTTGCTATAAGCAGGTGGCTGGCACGGATTCGGTGAAGTTGCGGGTGAAGCTTGCGCCGGGGCTTGATATTCAACCTGGCATGCACGTTATCAGTATGCTTGTTCAAGGGAAGACAGGCGACGGGCTTGCACTCGGAAATACGGGATGGCTTGCAGTAACCATCAGCTCAATTCTTCCCGCACAGGCAATAGGCATTCCATCGCCATCGCCAACCATGACTCAGGCTGGTGCGGCGATGTCAGCCGGAGTTACCATCCTAGTCCTGATTGCCACAGCGATGAGACGGCCCAAAGATAGCGCAGGAGCGTAACATTTTCTTCTCTGAGACAGACAAGACTTGACCATAATGGGGCGAGCGCAAGCTCCTGTCTTCAGACATGGGGTAAGCGAGCAGTCGGCATGTTTAATTTCTAGGGGCGATACTGAGCACAGGTCTACCTCATCAACTACCACTTGATGTGGTGCCCCAAACGGCGCAGACCCATACTCGTAGGCAGAATCAAGACTCGGCTTCAAGAAATAGTTCGTGAAACCGCGAAGGAGATGAGTGTTGAAGTGCTTGATCTTGCCGTGAATCCAGACCACCTACACCTATTCGTCTCCGCGTATCCGCAACTGCCAGTCCACAAGATAGTGAAACGATTCAAAGGCCGAAGCTCACACACACTACGCAAGGAGTTTCCTGAACTGCTCAAACTGCCAAGCCTGTGGACACACTCATACTTCGTCTCCACCGCAGGCCATGTCTCCGCGAAGACAATACAAGAGTACATTCAGAGGCAAAGCAAGAAATGAACCGAACCAACACCATCCTCCTAGCGCCAACTGAAGCACAGGAACAAGAACTGCAAACGCTTGCGGAAGCATCAGCACGACTATGGAACATGGCAAACTATGAGCGACGACAAACACTCTTCAAAGACCAACGAACTCCCAGCTATGCGCAACAATGCAAACAGCTCAAAGACGCGGATGCATTCAAGCAGCTCGGCACATGCAAAGCCCAAGCAGTTCTCATGAAACTGCGAGAAGCATGGGGAAGCTACCATGCGTTGAAGAGACTGCAAAGAAACGGACAATTGCCACCCCACATTAAGCGGGTTTCTCCACCACGATACATGAAAGACCGCCAGACGCGAAGGCTTATAGCGGAATCAATCTATGTCCGCAACGACGGATACAAGCAACAGGAAAACGTCCTCACGCTCTCGAAAGGTCTCCGTGTTCCCTTCAACGCAGGCGACCTGTGGGTTGGCAAACAAGGCAGACTTGAATTGCACTACGACCGACTACGCGAGAAATGGTACGGTCACATTCCAGTGAAGGTCAAGTGGCCCCGGAAGGGTAAGCCACATCAGTCGACGCGGAAACGTGCGTCCATCGACCTTGGAATATGCAACCTAGCCACATGCGTAGTTGAGGGCAACGACAGAGCCTACGTGTAC
>JBAVVE010000163.1:0-15664 GCA_049697135.1 Bathyarchaeia archaeon
GAATACGAGTCAAGAACCACAGCGAAGCGCAAACACAAGAAGAGAACGCTACGGCAAGCCGGCTCCTCTGAATCAGAGATTCAGGAAGCGCCGGGGGTTAGCTTGAAACCCGCGTTTAAGACTGTCAACCAAGCAGTTCTTGAGCAGAAAAGGAGCAGAAGGTGAGCTGGATTTGCGCAGTGCTTTGGCTCAAGATCCGCTCAGAAGGCAACAAGCGCGAGGGTGCTCTCCATTCCACTGAAAGATGCTTTTCGCAAAGGGATACGAGACTGATGCGAGCGTCACCACTTTCAGGAGTGCTTTCATAGCTGAACAGGCTCAATCAAACGCATCCGAAGACGGGGATGAATCGTCAATCGTCCAAGCGGTGACCGTCCCAAGAGCGGTGCTCTGCTAGGCTTTCGGGAAGAATGGAAGAATGGATTGAGTGAGCCCCATGGTGAACGAGTCAGGCGAACCCTCGATCACTGTTTCTTTTGATGAGGCTCTTCGGCTGTACCGGGCCATATTACGAGAGACCGGCGGCGAGTACGGCTTTGTTAGTGAAGGCACATTACGCTACATCTTGGATAGTCTGGCATGGATGCGTGGAGACATGTTCTCGAAGACCGCTCATGTCATCCGCGAGATCGCCACAAGACACCCTTTGGTCAACGGAAACAAGAGGCTAGCTTTCGCTCTGGGAGCTCTCATTCTGAGAAAGGCGGGATACGATCTCTCCGTGGATTCGGATGAGACGATAGCCTTAATGCTAGGAGTCGCTCGTGGAGAAGTGTCCAAGAAGGCGCTTGAGTCATGGCTTCGGAACAGATCCAAGAAGATCTAGTAGAAGAGATCGTGCGCCGCTACAAGGATATTCTAGTTGACCTTGCCAAATACTAGCAAGCCAAGCAATCGACCCTCTGGCCGGGCATAGTAACTCAAGCAAGCACCAGCACAAGTTCGCGAACTAGTTGCGTGATGGTTCCTAGGCCCTCACGGTCTTCGCAGTCGCGGACCGGACTTGTCACATCTCGCCGACGTCTCGGCTTTGAAAGCGTCTCCGATGGATTCGGAACGGATTGTGCCGAGGCACTGTGAGTGAGCTCTCTAACGAACAAGCGAGGCGAAATCGATGCTCGGACAGCGGAACGGCGCCTCAAAGGGAGATCGACAACGCAAACTGGCATGACGCTATCAGAAGTTGACAGTCTTAAACGCTCGAACTAATTGAAAAAGGAGCAAGAAACAAGCAGCAAGAAAGCACAACCTACGCTCAAACGCAGTCGAAGATTGACTCAGAAAGCACGAAACATTATGCGCCGGGGGTGGGATTTGAACCCACGATCTCGCTGGTTCTCCCCTTGCATGTCCCCACTTCCCTTCTTGTCCTCGCTCAACAGATCACGTTCAAGCAGTTATGATGCGTATCCTCAAGATTAGGATGATCCCACAAATTGCCAGGACAAGTCTTGGACTGGTGAGATCTGAACGTCAGCAGCTGGGTGTGATTCGTGCAAAACGTGGAAGTCAGCCAGAATGCTTTTTGCATGGTCAGTGCTCTCATGGGCAATAGTTGGACGCTAAGCTCCAAAGTTGTTTCCGAGGTCGCTGATGAATGAAGAACCAGGAGATAGCCGATTTCGTCAGGGAGCTGAAGCCTACTGACCATGTCATTATGTTCTATTCGAAGCCTGAGGACAAGCACGAGGTGCTCTTCAGTTACTTGAAGGCTGGGCTGGACCAGGGTGAGGCTGCTGCATACGTTGCCGCACAGGAATCCCCTGACGAGATCATAGATAGTATGCGTCGGTTTGGCGTCGAGGTCGACAGGCTTGAGAAATCAGGAGCCTTGCGTGTCCTCTCCTACAAGGACTGGTACTTCAAGGAGGGCAGGTTTAGCATAGAAAACACCATGAAACTTTGGAAAGCGCTCTTGGACGAGGCTAAGGCGAGAGGGTTCAAGAGTCTCAGAGTCACCGGGGAGATGGCTTTCTTCTTCGAGAAGAAGATGGTCAAGGAACTCCTTGAGTATGAGAACGCATTACATAGAACGCTTGAGCTTCCTCTGACTGCAATCTGCGCCTACGATGCAGAAGCCGTAGCCAAGGAGGGCAGAGGACGACTCTACTTGGACCTAATCAAAGCTCACAGGTCTGTAATCATCACTGGTCCAGCGGGCGGCGTTGTCAGCAGCTACTGACAGACCCGCAAGAATGCGACGATGTGGTACGCGACGGCTGTAAGCCGTTGAGTCGTTCGTAGATTGGTTTAGCGAAAGTTCCCGCTTCCAGGCTCATGACAACCACATACTCCCGCGTCTTGAAGAGCATCAGAGTGAGCTTCGGGAATCATAACAGCGAGTATCTGATGTTGCCTAGGTCATCCTTCAGTTTGTCCGCTATTCCGAGTATGATCTCCGGGATTACTTGGATGAACTCTCGGTCTTTCTCCTCTGGTGTGAGTGGCTTGACGCCTTCTCTCATGCATGATTCCTTGATCTCGTAGTCTGGCCCAGGACCGACCACGCCGACGTACCGTATGTTCCTGTCGAGAGAGAATATCGTATCAACTATCTGTCTTGGTTCTATGATTCAGAAAGAGGCTTGAGGTTCACAAAAAAACGTGAGACGGCTGCCGTTAGGTCTACGACCTGAGATCTGTGCAACGGAAAGGCACGTTTAATCCAGACCCGCGACATATCCGCAGGTTGTTCTAGGTCGCGTTTCCAATGGTCCAGTCGTCCGGGCTAGGTGTGGCTCTGCTTGAGGCTGTTGACCAAGGGTTACTGGTTCCTGGGGAGATTGTGAGGACCGCGATCTACGAACGCATCGAGAGGAGTTACCAAGTGAAACGTGAAGAGATCCCTGAGAAACTCGAAGCATTCCACGTGGCACTCCAAGACCTGCTAGGCGCAAGTGCCTCCGAGGTCATGGAGAAACTGATCGCCAAGAACCTCTACACTCACCTCGGATTGCAGTTCACGGAACAAGCCAACTGGACACTGGTCGACTACGTGAACCACGCAAGAAGACTGTGGAAGGTTAGAATCCGATGAGACAGCTCGACTCACGCGAGTGGATGAGGCTCTCGGAAAAAACGAGCAACATTTCCGGCTGCTCTACGAAGAGGTTCCACTTGCCTGCCAGTCGCTCGATGAAAAAGCTCTTGGAACTGAACTCCGAGGGGGAAGAAAGCAAGATTGATACGTGAAGAGAAGCGAATCACAGGTCTCCTAGCTTGTACTGTAATCTGTCTCGGGATTCTTGTCATTGATCTCCGTACCCCCTTAGGCTTCGCTGAGTGGTTGCTTTACCTCGTTCCAATGCTGCTTGCATTCAGGTTCTTGAGCCGACGGCAAGTTCTCCTTTTGTGTTCCTTTTGCACGTTTCTCATGGCGATCGGCTTTGTATTCTCACCGCCGGGGGGTATAGCGTGGGATGTAGCTCTCTTCAATCGTGTAGTCGGTGCCGGCGTACTCTGGCTGACGTCGGTCTTTGTCTTTCAGCGTAAGCGGATGGAGGTAAGACTTGAGCACGTGAATCGTGTGCTGCGTGCGATCCGCCGCGCCAACCAGTTAATTGTCGTTGAGAAAGACCGCGACAGACTGACTACCAGTATTTGCAATCTCCTTACAGAGGCTCGTGCCTACCTTGACGTTTGGGTCGCCTTGTTGGACGATTCTGGGAACCTTGTGGCGACTGCTGAATCTGGCGTCGGCAGCGAGTTCCTGCAATTGGTCGAACAATTGCAGCGTCATGAGTTTCCCTATTGCGTTCGGAGGGCGATGACACAATCCAGTCTTGTCGTGATCGACGACCCCACGTCAACTTGCGCGGATTGCCCTCTGGCGGAAAAGTACGTTGGTAGAGGCATGTGGACCATACGATTGGAACATGCTGGCAGAATCTACGGCGTGTTGTCCGCGTCCGTTCCTGCACCCGTGACCGCACACAAGGAGGAGCAGGAGCTATTCAGAGAGCTGGCAGGCGACCTCGCTCTCGCGCTTACAGGGATACGGCTGGAACAAGAACGCAAGCAGATGGAAGACGCCCTAACAGAGGCGGAGAATCGCTACAGGACCTTGTTCGACAGCGCCAGCGACGCCATCCTCATCCACGACATGAGAGCGCGTTTCCTAGAAGTCAACCAGGTCGCCTGTGAACGCCTCGGCTACAGCCGCGAAGAGTTGCTCCAGATGACTCCTAAAGATATTCAGCCTCCTGGGCACGGTAAAGCGGTAGAGAATCGGGTTGAGGAGCTACGTCGAGTTGAGCATGCCTTCTTTGAGACCGCCCACATCCGTCGGGACGGCACCATCATCCCCATCGAGCTAAGCAGCCGTATCATCCAGTACAAGGGCAAACCAGCCGTTCTCAGCATCGCCCGCGACATCACCGAACGCAAGAAAGCGGAGAAGCAGCTTCAACAGTATTCGGAAAGCCTAGAACAGCTTGTCTTCGAGAGGACCAGTAAGTTAGCGGAGAGCGAGACAAGATTTAGGGAATTTGCTGATCTCCTACCTCAAATCGCGTTCGAGACTGACGAGAAGGGCAACTTCACCTTTGCGAACCGAGCCGGACTTGCTCTCACAGGCTACGCGCAAGAAGACATAGACAAAGGTCTGAATGCGTTACAGTTGTTCGCTCCGGAGGACTGGAACACATTTCAGGATCGCTTCAAGCGAATACTTGGTGGAGAACCATCCGTCGGTTCCGAATACACGATATTGCGGAAGGATGGAAGTCCGTTCCCTGTCATTATGCACATCGTCCCTATCGTTCGCGAAAACAGAGGGGTCGGCTTGAGGGGTATAGCGGTTGACATTAGCGAACGCAAGAAGATGGAGGCGCGTCTCGCCGAGTCTCAAAGGTTGGCTGCCATCGGTGAAACGACAGCGATGGTTGGTCACGACCTCCGCAACCCACTACAGGGCTTAGCTACCACCCTCTACCTAGCAAAGAAGATTCTCAAGTCTCCTAAGGCTGCGGAGAAGCAGGAGGCAACGAAACTTCTGGACACGGTTGACGAAGAGGTCTACTACATGGATAAGATCGTCTCAGATCTCCAAAGCTACGCCGCGCCTCTGACACCTAAACTTTCACCGACCGACGCAGGTCAACTGATAAGAGACACAGTATCAGCGATAGGTATTCCCGCGAATGTCAAGGTCACGATCACAACCAAGAAAGATATGCGGAAAGCGGAACTCGACGGAGTCCTGATGAGGCGAGTGTTCACGAACTTGGTTGCGAACGCAACTCAGGCTATGCCTAAGGGAGGGAAACTCACGATAAAAGCGCAAACGAGAGAAGGAGACCTGTTGATCAGTTTCCAAGACACAGGAGCCGGCATACCTGAAGAGAACTTCCCCAAGCTATTCAGCCCATTCTTCACAACAAAAGCGAAAGGACAAGGACTGGGACTGCCTGTATGCAAGCGTCTCGTGGAAGCGCAAGGTGGCAGCATTGCAGTCCAAAGCAAAGTCGGGGAGGGCTCCACATTCACCGTAAGGCTCCCATTGAAAAGGCAATAATGGAGGTGCTGTAATGTCGGAGAAGAAGCGCATCTTGGTGATAGAGGACGACAAGGTCGTCTTGGAGGGCTTCAGGAAGACCCTTGAGCTGGAGGGTTACACTGTTGACGCTGTCGAGACCGGGAAAGAAGCGGTAGAGAAGTCAAACAAAGCCACCTACAACCTTGCACTGATCGATATCCGTCTGCCAGACATGGAAGGCACACAGCTACTAACCGCGATGCGAGAGAGAGTTCCAAAGATGGTGAAGATAATCGTCACAGGCTATCCGTCGCAGGAGAATGCTGTTGAGGCTGTGAACAAAGGCGCTGACGGCTACATAATCAAACCAGTACTGAACATGGACGAGTTCCTGAAAACGATCAGGGACCACCTACGGAGACAGCAGGAAGAGAGGAAGTACAGCGAGGAGAAAGTCAAAGAATTCATCGAGGCACGCGCCGAAGAATACGAAGCAAAGACTTCAGCGAAACACAAGCCAAAGAAGTGACGCATCGACAACCCCAAACCGCCTTGAATGTCGAAAGCCTGCGATTCCCGCGTCGACATTTCACCTATGAAAGCAAGACTCAGAGAATTACCTCTGGCTCTCCCCTTGCACTTCCTCTGTTCCCTTATGCTCACCAAACAGATTGCACTTTAGAGAGCTATTGCGCGTATGATGCCACAATCCGAAATTGATTGCCCTCGATTTGAATCCGTCCCGGGTATCGTTTGATGGTCGAGCATCCCAGGGTGCCCGCTTTGACAGACGAGTGCCTTGTTGTAGCGTTGCATAATTGGGGGCTACCCCTGTTGAGTCAGCCCGATCTCCAGCTCCTAAGATCGCGTGCCGACTGGTTTGATGGTTCATTATCAAAACTGAGGTCGTTTATCTGATTTCCAATCCGACCACACGCAGCGTGAGAGCTGCACACAAATCACATTTTTGGCTCTTCATACGCTAGAAGACACGCGCACGAGAAAGGGCAGCGCAAGTTCCCTAGTATATGAAGAAGGTGCAGTACCGTATTCTCAGGTGCTTAAAAGGACTCAACAGAGCATTCCTTGGGTCGGAGCTGTGTTGGCTTTGGAGCCTGGAAACACGAGGTCGTCGCTCCTTTCCGACCCGAGGAGCGACATTTCCACCAGGACGTACGGGACTTAGATCTCGCATACTATGGAACGCCCAATTCATCCACTGAACTCAAGGCGGCAGTTGGTTCGACTAGGAATGATCCAATTGGTGAGCCTAGCGTACGAGTCTCCAACTGCATATCGCCCTGAAAAACGCTTGAAAAGGGGTAACACTCGAATCCATTGATTCGTGTTCTCTATATTGTTAGGCGCATTGTTCCGTGTTGCGCATAGACGAAGAGGGGGCAGAGGAAGAGGGCTGGAGAGGGCTGCGACGATAGTGTGCCCGCAAAAAGAGAATTCTCAAAACATAGCAGAGCTTGTGCGCTCCTCCTCGGAGACATGGTTAGATTCGTTCTCCGTTCGGAGTTTGGCATGCGCTCTGCTTCCTTAGATGACTCTATCGCGAAACTCGTTGTGGCTGCCAAGTATCGTGAAAACCGCGTGATTGAGGAGTTGACAGAGTGTACAATACTCGAAAAATCGCCCCTCGAACTCCTAGGTGAGCCCGTAGGGCTTCAGGTTTGGGTCGGGATGGTTTTCAGTACCTTCCCGCAAATAGATCTCAGATGAAGTCCTCTTAAAGCACCGGGCAAGACCGCCAATTTCACGGGGATCGCTTTCAGAGCTTCGACGAGTCTTGGAAGCAGCGTTTTCGCCAACGTCTCCTCTTCAACTACCAAGGCGCCGGTATCGCCTATCATTGCGGGGATCTGGTCGAGTTGCACTATCTGGAACTTACCTGCTTTCTCTCGCTTGACATCCTCCAAGGCTTCCTCGGCTCTCATTGGAAGTTCTCCGAAGACTATCAGGACTAGCCCTTGAATCTCTACGTAGTCCAAAACAGAAACCAGGTGAAACACTTTGATCAACATGTCCATCCTACGAAGCCCAGGAGAACCAATCTTGAGTTCAATTCCAATCCGGCGATCCTCTCTTTTGATGATGATCTCCTGGCTTGATTCAACGGTGTAGCCTTGCAGGTGAGTCTGGATTAGTTGTGTAATTGCGCGTTCTTGGAGGTTCATGATGTAGCGACGACGGGTGAACTCGTTCGGAAGGGAGCCGGCGTGTTCTTTGATGAGAGCTTCTATTCGTCTTCTGTCGCTTGCAGCGACGGTGTAAAGTCTCGTGCGACCTTCCACTTTGCATTGAACCAAGCCGGACTTGACAAGGAACGAAAGGGTTCTGCTGATCGATGGAAGCTTCCTATCCAGTGTCTTCGCAAGGGCTGTCGGTTGAAGAGGTTCATCTGTCTCTGCCAAGTTCCACGGCGCTCGTGTATGATGATGCCTGTCCGGGCTCCAAGTCCTCCAACTTCCAGCCTTGCAGGGTCAGATACATTTTCAGAAGCTCTTTGCCTCGTTCAGTCAGCCGGACAAGAATTGTTTTCCTGTTCTTGATGGTCGCGGTGTTCTTTTCGATGAAGCCCTTGTCGATGAGGAAGTTCGTCAACTTGCTATAGGTTGCGTAGGGCAGTCGTGTTTGAGAGACTAGCTCATAGTATACGTCACTGAAGTTCTTCCACTCGTCACCCTGGGGAGACATTATCGCCAGGCATATCTCCGGACATCCTTTCCTTCCAAGGGCTTCTAGAGCAACTTCAAACTCCTGCGATACCTGCAACAGTTTCAAAGCCATCCCTCCTACGTTTCGCTATCACGACTGGAATTACAATCGGGAGATCCCTATATAGCTTCCGTTTGTTCCTCACGATGGGAGAAAGATTTAAGTACCGGAACACGATCGTGATAGCTGAAGCAGAGCATGGTCGTGATCACGAGTGTATGAACAAAGCGTGTTTGATAAAGGCGTTGTTGCCGAAACTAGGGTTATCGTGGTAGACGAGGAATTTCGGAAGCTGGTTCCGCATACCAGCAAACAAGAGTACGAGGCACTGCAGACCAGCGTATGCAAGGAAGGCTGCCGAGACAGGCTGGTTGTCTGGAAGGTGAAGCGCATTCTCCTCGACGGGCACAGCCGCTACGAGATCTGCCAGAAGTACGGGATACCGTTCAGGATAGTCGAAAAGGAGTTTGAGAGCCGCGACGAGGCGAAGCTGTGGATAATAGAGAACCAGTCTGCGCGGCGCAATCTGACAGACTATGGGCGTTGTCTGCTTGCCCTGGCAAAAGAATCGATACTGAGGAACCAGTCAAGAGAACGACAGAGACAGGGTGGAAGGTGCAAGGTTCGTCAGAATCCGGACAGTGCTGTCGACGTCAAGAGGTTAGTGGCTAAGGAGGCAGGCGTATCCCACGACACGATCGCAAAGGTCAAGCTCATTCTGGAAAAAGGAACGGAGGAAGAGAAAGCACAGCTGAGTACACCAGGGTCGAAACTATCGATATACAGTGTATACCGACGAATTCGACAGGACGAAATGAAGACTGAGACCCCACCATTCCCCGAGGGAAGATTCGCCGTTGTCTATGCCGACCCCCCATGGTCTTTCCGTTTCACCGAATCGCCTAGCAGAGCAATCCAGAACCACTACGCCACAATGTCGCTTGAAGCACTGAAGAACCTGCCCGTCAGAGATATCGCGAAAGAAGACTGCGTCCTGCTAATGTGGGCTCCTGCTCCTCTGCTGAAGCAAGCAATCGAACTAGTCGAGGCTTGGGGCTTTTCCTACTGCACAGGTGCAATCTGGGACAAAGAAAGAATCGGCATGGGGTACTACTTCCGTCAGCAGCATGAGCACCTTCTAGTCGCGACGAAAGGTAGCCCTCCGTCGCCGCTGCCCGCTGACCGCCCAGCTTCGGTGCTTCGAGCACCGCGCGGCAGACACAGCGAGAAGCCGTCACAGTGCTACGAACTGATCGAGAAAATGTACCCCCGCTTCAGGAAGATAGAACTCTTTGCACGTCCGACAAAGCCCAGACCTGGCTGGAGATACTGGGGCAACGAGGTGCCCAAGTCACAACTCGAAGCCGACACCAAGAACAGTTCACAAGATACAGCAATCAAGGAGGGCAGAACCCAATGACGCTGCCCTTCGACCCTGAGATCGAGCCCGACCCAGAGACAAGAGATCAACTCATTATGAGTTTGAACAAGCGATTCTCGAACCCTCGGCACGGGGTGCATGTTAGCGACCTGATCTATTGTCTAAGACTCGCCGTATTCAGGAAGCTGACACCAAAGCCGCACACCGAGAAAGAACTGTGCAATTTCGCCTCAGGAATAGCCTGCCACGAACTAATCCAGGATTTGCATGGAGCGAAGCGTGAAGTCGAACACGTCTGGGAAGGCATCACAGCCACAATCGACTTGCTCGACACTGCTAAACCCACGGAGATCAAGAGCACGAAATCTTACGACCACGGCATCAACCCGCACTGGATCCGCCAGCTAGCTTACTACTGCGCCGTCAGGGGAGTCAACGTTGGAAAGCTGATCATACTCTATCTCTCCCTGCAGAAGCCCACGAAGAAGAATCCACATCCTGACTTGAAGATTATCAAGACTCACAAGGTCACATTCCGCGACCTCGATGTGATACGACGTGAAATCCTCGAACGCCGCGACCGCTTCGTCAAGGCTTGCGAAGAGAAGGATCCCGCACTTGCTCCGAAGGCTGACCCTGAAATTGCGTGGCTGTGCCGCGGGTGCGACTACCGTACCGAGTGCGTTGCGTTGGAGGCTGATCACAGATGAGTGGGTCGCCTTCTCCGCCCTCAGTATTTTTCCACGTTCGCGCCCGATGGAGGCTACGCGTAAAGGACGACTACCGAGTTCTACCGGCCAGGAAGGTCACGGGATTCACATTTGTTGATCCGCAAAACGCCTTCGTTGATGTCGAACGGAGAGCAGAATACGTCCACAGGTGGCGACTTGCCACTCCCGCGATACATGGGTATGCGCGGAAGAGGTTCATCGCCGACATCATACGACCTCTTGGGGTCGATTGGCGAGTTCACCGACAACCTGTCAAGGCTACACGCGTCGAAGTCTTCGAACTATCACACAGCAACTCATGCGTCCTAATTGTGCTGAGAAACTGGGTTAACCCAGTCTTCGCGATTGAGATCACCCGAGTAAGCAAAGCTCTCAACAGCCTAGCACTCGAACTCCAGCAGAAGTATGACCAAATCTCGAAGTACATTATCGCTCCTGCACTGGACGGCTGGCAGACGACACTCGACCAATTCTCTACTGTCCAGTTCTACAGTCTCGAATACATTATTCCTGAGAGCCTCCCAGATAGGCTCGCACGCAAGACTGGTGTCGACTACAGAGCGGCATTTCCTCACCGCAACCAATGGGACGGCTACCTCGTAGAGAGGCTCCAAGGCATTCTTCGCGATCTCCTAGCGCTGGATCCCAATCACGGCAACCCTGAGACCGTTGAGACTCGCGCGCGCACAAGGCACCGAGCATCATCGGGCAACAATAGTACAAACACAATGGAGCGCCGCCCCGGTAAGGCTGAGGGCTCACACATTGTAACAATCAAGGATGGCGAGCTGCCATGACGACGAACCGAGAGACATATGAGGAACAGGGTGCGCGCGCTCCCTCAACTCCCGAGAGTCCACCTGCCTCGGCTCCCTCAGACAAAGGCATGTGTTCTGAGATTACAGCTGAGACAGACCTCAATCAATTTGTACACTGCAATGTGAGAAGTAAGCGCATTGATGTCCTGACTGAAGTCGGCAGACGAGTGTTGGAAGAGTTCCCAAACATTGCACCCGAACGGCTCGGGAAGGTGATAATCCAGAAGGCTATGGATTTGTGGGAAGTCCGAGACAGAACGGCGAAAGACTACCTCCGACGAGTCATGCCCCGCCTGGAGAAGATGAGATCCTCTTCGAGTAGTTTCCGACCTATGCTGAATGAACAAGGTGAGGATTATGCGCGAATACGCAACTACGTCGAATTGCTTCGACAGAATCCCACTCATGACAGACAGGAAGAATCGTGAGAGGAGGCGAAGAAAGTGACAGTGAAGTCAATAGTAGAAAAGGAAATAGACCGTGACCAGCCCGTCAAACTCAGCTTTCACAAAGGACGCACATTCCGCACAGGCGAATACGAGAGCCTACGCGTCGACTACAGCATTGAAATCGAAGTGCCCAGATGGCAGGTACTAGACACCGTAGAAAACTTCGACGGCTATCTCGACTATCTCCTAGAACAACAAAAACCAGAGCCACCCCCAGCCAAGAGCAAGGCCTCCACTACAGTTCAAATCCCGACCCCGACTTTGGTCGCCAAAGAAAGAAAATCCCTGAGGCGTGTGCTCGAAGAGGAAAAGAGAGACACAATCGCAAGAACAGAGCCAACATCCCCACAAAGCGCACCCGCGTCGGCTCCCTCACAGAATACGCAGAAGCCAGAACCTGCAGACCCGTACGCCTCTCTGCCTTGGCGTCCATCAAAGAATGATGCAAACCTTAGCATGATACGAGTCAACGACAAACTAACACCGCTCGCCAGGGAGCTGTATCAGAAGCTCGAAGCCGCAGATAAGAAAGCTCTGAGAATAGGCGACGCAACTTACAAGCTCTGGGTTACCAATGACGGCGCGGAATTCCTACAAAAATGGGCAAAACCACGAGGAGGAAACTAGCCAGTGGAAGACGTACTGGAACTCTTCGAGAAGGAATCCGAGAAATGTCAGACCTTGTCGCAAGTTGAGGCTCGCTATTGCGAACTGTATTACGAGATGCGGGATTGGGCAGATAGTGATGAAGAGCGTCTTGAGCTTCTCCGCACGCGCCTGGATGAAGCGTTCGAGAAGAGGTATGCGAAGCTGCAATCTGAACACGATGCGTCGAAGACATGACGACTATACGCGGGCGGTTTTGGCGTCTTGAACCGTTTCGTTCACGGAGGTGGCAAAATGATCGAGCTTGAGGCGGATGCCAATGCGATAGAGCGGGCACAGTATGCACTGGCTCAAAAGCTCGCAGAAGGAAACAACTTCGACCTTGTACGTGCTCTTATCGATGCGGGAAAGCCTGTGAGTTTCCACATATGCTTGTCGGAAATCCAACGCATTTCGAACATGTATCGAGCCAGCGCTGCCAAGTACAACGACTGTCTTCGCCAGTACCTGGAGGACACAATAAAACCTTGCACGCATGATTGGACATGTGCGCTGCACTATGATTTTGATGCTTGGCGAAAATCATGGATGGTAGTAATCGTCAGCCCTCAAAGCGAAACGTAGGAAACGAGTCTTGCCCAGTCTAGGAGACGAATTGAGAATGGCTCACTCAAGACGGCGGAGGTGACAGAATGATTCAGCTCCCACAAGATAGAGCAATCATACGACGGGCAATCTCCAAGGTGAACCAACTACTCGTGAACAGGGGCGATTATCGGCTCGTGCAAGCTCTTCTTCAAGAAGCCAAGAGAGCGCGGTTTCGCCTTCCTTGTGGCGAAGTCCAATCCTTCGATTGCCTATTCTGTGACACCGAAAAGGTCGAAGGCTGTTTGAGCTTGTTCGACTTCTTGTTCCATTATCTCGACGCACGAGTTGACCCTCGTGCATGCGATTGGATTCTTGGCTATCGTTGTGTCCCGTCGAAAGCAGAGGTAGAGGTCGTGCTTGAGCCGTCCGGGATATGAACCCATTCACTCAGCCTGCTGGATGCTTGGCATGAACCGCTACCGAACATGTGCAACACAGGTTCAGCGGTCTTAGCTGTCACGGAAGTGGAAGGTTTGCGCTATAGGGAGAAGGTCTTGAGGGACTTGGAGGAACTTGGCATCTATCCACAAAAGGGTTGGACTCTGAGCAAGATTGGAGGTTTCACCTCGATCACCCGGCGCAAGTCACTCTTCGATTGGCATCCACTCTCCGAGATAAAGGAACATCCCTAGGACTTCGAGAGAACACCATGCTCAAGCTCCACTAGCACCTGTCTAGCGATTTCCAACAATTCGATACTCTTCAAGCCTGCGAACACGACTTTGCCACTGGCGAAAATCAGGATCGATGCTCCTTCCAAGTCTCCTGCGTGATAGATTGCCGCGGCTGTTCGGGCTCATAGATTATGTCTGGCAACTTGAGGGAAAGCCTTTCGATGTCCACCATGTGTCCTATGTCTCCAGTAGCCACGATATTCTGAAGTCTTGGGTTCATTTCTGTTGGAGAGATTAGTCTGAGCCTTGCGAGTCTTTTCATTGCATAGCTCAGATCATGTTTCGCTGCTTCGAAGCTTCTGGCGCCTGTGCTGATCATTTTGCCTGTTGAGAAGATTGAAACCTTACCGCACGTCTTGCTGTCCTTGAGGTAGGCGCAGCGATAGATTGCCTGATCGTAAAGGAAGCCCTTGGCGGTAGTCAACTTCTCAAGTTCGATGAACTGTCCTAGCCCGGCAGTCGCGACCACATTGACTATGTTGAGTCTTGGAAGTAATCGCTGCAGTTCTCACCTCATCCCCAGCCCTCGCGTTCTTCAAAATCTCGCCCAGGGTCTGTCGTACTATGAAGTGGGTTACGAGTGTGGGCGTGTAGTAGATTCCGTGTTCCTGGCGTTTCTTGTAGTCCTCAACAATTTCGACCCCTTTTGCTACACCAGTTTTCTCTACAATGACCGAGCCAATGTAAAGTTCATACGCCTGCCCGAGCACGTTTATGGGAACTGCGTCGAATCTGTACCCCGTTCTCGCGCCGTCACCATAGAGTCGTTCAAGCATATCTTGGAAGGTCTGGATTGTTGAGGCAAACAGCCGCTTGTTCTTTTCAAGCTTCCCCGCGAACACTATGGTCTTCAGCTCATTAGGAAAGTAGACCTTGAAACCTTCGTTGTATGCCTGGGTTCTGAGCGCCTTCCTGTCCGCGAGAAAGAGAACCTTCTGCGCTCTACTCGCTCTCAGCAAAACATCGATGAGCGCCATTGCGACGCGGGTCTTGCCTGTCCCAGTGGCGTGAACAATCAGGAACTTCCTCTTACCCTTCTCAATGCCCTCCAAGACACGTTTGACCGCTTCAATCTGGTACGGTCTATCAACTATCCTAGGACTTATGGGCACGTCGTGGAAAGGCTTCATAGAGACGTTTTGAAACCTGACGCGTTCCAGAGCTTCACGACTATGGAAACCCTTGATCATTCTTAGGGATTCAAATGGTCTATTCCAGAACCATATCTCGTACCCGTTCGTAAGGAACACGAAGAGGTCTTGGTTGGTTTGTCTGTTGATGTCATCTGCGTACATTTCGGCTTGTTGTTGACCGACAACGGGGTCACGTGAGGTTCGTTTAGCTTCAACTATGGCGAGGGGTGCGCCTGTGCTGTCGAGTAGGAGATAGTCAACGTATGCGCTATCTGCGTCATTCTTGAGAGTCTCATCGACGGTTCTGTAGTCTCTTCTGCTGAAGTCGGACTGCTTAGTGTCTACTTCCTCCACTAGCTTAGTTCGGTCTTTCAGTCGCCAGCCTGCCTTCTCAAGTAGTGGGTTGATGAGGTCTTTCCTCGTTTGTTGTTCGGTCTTGACAGCCATCAAGCCCAATTGAATGCTTCCCGATACGCTTGTCAAGCTTTCGGAGTGTATTGGTCGAAAAGCCCGTTGCTCGTTCTCGGCGTCTACTAACTTCTGGCTGTTTTCGGATACAAGGCAACGCGCCCAAGGTCACATGGGTGAACTATCGTTGTGTGCTCAGTTTTCAGCATCCTTGGAGACTCGTGCGTGCACGAACGAGATGCCCTAGTGACGGACTGTATGCTAGGGTGAACCTACGGCGAGTTCGAGGGCTGCGTTGCCACTCATAACTTAAAGCTTTGAAGCCCGAACTCTCTGTGAGGTGGGAAATTGTCGGAGAACAAGAAGAAGGCGAAGGTGACGTTTCAAGGAGGCTACAGCGGAGCCCCGCCCCCTAAACAACCAGAACCTCCTACCCCACAACCGCGCATGGAAACGATTACGAAAGGCTACAGTACAGCTCCTCCCCCGAAACAGTTTGAACCTACCACTCCTCAGCCTGGTCGAGTTTCCTTAGCCAACGAGGGCTACACCAAAGTGCAAGCCCCCAGACAGCCTGAACCTGCCACTCCTCATTTTCTTGTAGGATTGTTGATTC
>JBAVVE010000164.1:0-6043 GCA_049697135.1 Bathyarchaeia archaeon
TGCTGGAGCCGCTGCCGAGATGGGCTACAAGCAGGCGCTGCGGCAGCGGCCTTCCAGTTTGCGACGCCCGTGACACTGCGTCCTTCTGGAGTTGTGCCATCAGCGCGCACGACTCCGGAGACCCATGGGCGTGCGAGGCCAAGGTGTGTTCGAACAGTCACCTCAACCCACGCGGGGTTCAGTTCACTCTTCACAACTATGAATGGATAGTTGCCGGCTCCGATAGATCGCGTAACGCCATCGCTGTCATGCCAGTAGATCTTGAAGTGGTACAGTCCTGCAGCTTCGGGAGCTCTGAGGTTGAAGAGGCGGACGTGGTAGTTGCCGGCGGTCATGTTCCATCCTCCGTCGGATCCAATTGCAATCCTAGTCCATCCAGGCGCAATTGGGTCGTATTGGTCTTCAACTCGGGAAGCAATGAATTGATAGTCGTTCGTGAAGTCGGTCCAGACAGACTCCTCTATTGTCGGTGCAAGGAACTGGAATTCTGGCGGAACATAGATCCAGACTCCACTTACATTCTCAGAGGCCAGAGGGTCTACAATGTTGGGGATGGCTATGTCGAACTGTAGGTCGCCGACACTGTCGGACGAGCTAGCGAGTATCGAGTAGTCGAGGTATTTGTCGAAGACTTGGCGCTGCTGAGCGCCCGCGGCAGCTGTGCCGGCAGTTTGGTTGTCCCAGAGGGTGTCTAGTGTATGACTCCAGCCAGGCTTGTATTCGTCTGCAACGCCCGGATGCATGAAGACACAGAACGGACTGTACTCAACGTCAGGATCGCCCTCATTAGAAATGTGAGCGTCAGCAGAGTCACATCCGACTGGTGCGCTCAGAGCCTGCACTGGTGGTAGAAGGTTGAACGCTGGAACTAGCCCTAGAATCATTATTGCTACTATTGCCATTGCAAAAATTTTCTTATTCAATTTTCAATTTCACCTATATTTACTGGTACACACGTTCGCGTATGCGTCGCGTGCGTACCATGAAGAGAACGACAGTTCACCATAGCATATAAGCGGGACACTCGGCTCCCGACATATCCAAAACGCCCTCTTCAACGTCCACCAAACATTCACCCATCCAGCAGCCACACACAGATGACATTCAGACCAATGGGCTGGTGTGTGGATCAGCTGTCCCCAGCATCATGAGCTTTCCATGTCAAGACATCAAGCGAAACCAGCGGGAGGACCTTGTCACTTGGCCAGTTCCGGTTCAATCGTCTCTTCTGATGTCGTTGCGAACACATCATTTCCCAAATGAAGCAGAGGCTTGAATCGCTTCAGATCGTATAGGCCACGGAACACATCCTTGCGGACGTAAGCTGCCACCACGTCGCCTATGACGAGTACGTGGTCACCTTTCGGTATCGTCTCCGACACCTTACACTCGATGTGTGCAACACATTCGTTCACGATCGGCGCGTTTACCTTCTTCGCCTTCCCGACGGTGAGACCGGTTGCCTTGAACTTGTCCACGTCTTCCCCGGATCTGCGCCCACAGAAAAGGACTTGGCCGGCGAGGTCGCGCCCGGCCATGTTGACAATGAACTCCTTCGTCTCCTCCAAGAGCTTGTAGGAGTAGCGCTCTTTCCGGGTGGCGAACACAAGCATTGGCGGCTTCATGCATACGGGCATGATCCAAGCTATCGCCAACATGTTGGGCCGACCACTCTTTCCCCTGCAAGAGACTAGCGTCGCATTGTAAGGATGTAGAAGACGCGAGAAATCACCAATCGGAACATCGATCATGGACATTCCACAAGCACTCCGCAACTAGGCCCTCTTAGTGACTCTTAAGCGCTCTCTGATCAATCGCTTTGTGAGGGCGCTCACCTTGGTCAACGGAAACGACTTCTGAGCAGCGACCAGAATGAATCCATCCTCCAAGTAGAGGATGACAGCCAGCAGCTTCTCATGAATCAGAATCGAATACTCCGGATCGCCAAGGAAGACCGCTCGTGCCTCAGCGGATTCACGCGCTATCAACTGTGAGATGAGTTCCGGAGTCTTCTCGAGCGGTTCGATGGGTTCCACATCAGCACGCATTCCACCTTCAAGTATCCTGCCCTCACTGTCAACAACAGCTGCAAACCTGATTCTCTTATCAAAATGCATCGCAGAGTCGTAAACTCCGGCCAATCCCGACACCTATGCCTCACGGACCCGCTAGTCCCCGAACATAAAACAGTTGTTGGAGAGATCCAGACGCTTCAGTTCCTTGCGAAGTTCGCAGGAGTCTGTTTCTCGAAGAGCCCATGATAATGTCCGGTTCCTATGGTTCTCTGGAGGATGAGTTGGCAAACCGCTGTGCCTGGGAATATCTCGAGCGGTGACGGTCCGAAGTTGCTCAGTTCCAAGACTTGATGGTTTGAGATTCCCGGCTGCACGAAACTCGCGGAGATGTGAACAAGTAGACCCAGCCGGGAGAAACGGCTGCGCCCTTCGAGCCATCCACAGATGTTGTCGGGAAGTGTGACTTTCTCTTCAGTTATGCCTAAGACAGTCTCGCTGGGGCTCAGCTGTACGCCCGAGCCACGCGGAACGCGGATTCCTTTGGTCGCCCTCTTGAAGTCTGTCAGATCCGTGACAGGTATGATCTTGTGCGGCGACTCAAAAACGCGAAACACGTTTGCCAAATGTAAGTCAATCGAGGCTGCCCTAACGCAACTTCGCCTGAATGGATCGATCTTGACTATTCGAGCTTTGATCTCTCGAAGAATCTCACTTCTCGCAAGAACACTCACATCTGACGCCCCGTTCCAGTCTCATTCAGATCATTAGTCAATGTGGAGGTATTTCAAACAAGCGCGATACGCAGCTAACACTGGCCCAGACAGACATTTCCTTAGACAAGGTTCTTTTGATTGAGACAGGCACCATACTGGACATGGAATTCGCATCAGAAAAGAGACTCGCACGACTTCACTCGCCTCTCAAGAAACTCAGAATTGATGAGCAAGTGGTCGAGCACAGACGAGATCCCCTCACGGGCCGAAGAAGCATTGTGTTGAAGGGCAGACGAGGATACGTGAAGAGATACCTCCAGACCGACGAAGCATCGCTCCTCCAGACCGCACAACAGACTCGGGAAGGTTGCCCGTTCTGCCCAGAGAAGGCCGAGAAGTCTACGCCAAGATTCCCGGCGGGATTGGTGCCGGAAGGCATGATCCGCGTTGGTGAAGCTGGGACTTTTCCGAGTCTTTTCGCTCGCCCGGTTATGGTCACAGTAACCAAGTCCGTACGTTTCATGATAGCCGGGATAACCGATCCGTTGCCGCAAGCGCACGGCTCCCTTGACATGAGAGAAATCTTTACATGTAATCGGTCGCTTCATGTACATGCCGGTTTGATGTAAGGTCCCCGAACATGACGAAAGTAGTCCAGACAACCCTCGACGAGCAGGAGTACCGCACATTGCGAGAAGTACTCCGCAGACGAGGCCTCAGCCTCAAAGAAGGGCTGCGGATCGCGGTCACAAGGTTGGTGTTAGAAGAGATGAAACTCGATCCCTCAGATCCATTCCTTTCGAGGCAGCCAACCGGGAGAAGCGGCCACAAAGACCTCTCCAAAGCTCATGACAGATACCTATACAGGCGTGGCCAACGCTGAGGCTCTTTCTTGATACGAGCGCGTTAGTTGCAATTGAAGATCTAGACGACGCAAACCACAAGATCGCAATCCAGTACAGAGACAGGATCCGCACGGGCGACACCCCCTTCCGGAGCCTGTACACTTCGAACTATGTGATTGACGAGGCGCTCACACTCCTGCGCATCCATTGTGGCCACCGGGTCGCCGTCTCGTTTCACAAAGTCCTTGAGGCTTCGAGGCTCGTGAAGATACTCTGGATAACAGAAACCCTGGAAAAGGCTGCTTGGGAGATTTTCGAGAAGCATGCAGACAAGGAATTCAGCTTCACCGACTGCACAAGTTTTGCGCTGATGGAAGCCGAAGCGATTCGAAACGTCTTCACGTTCGATCAACACTTCAGCCAGTACGGATTCGAGTCAGTGCCATGAGCCTGAGTCTTTACTGACTTGGATGCAGACTCGATCGAACTCCTCTGACACCAGAGGCATGGGCGGACAATGTGCCAGTTCACGCAGAATACCGCCCACGATCGTCGTCCGGTATCACCCAGCTTGAGCTACCTGTACTCCTGTGCGGTCTTGATGAATTGTCTGCCGCCTGCAGGCTCGACGGTGATGCATCCTCACATACAGGCGCTGGCGAGCGATCAACCGTTCAACATACTCGCAGAGGTGGATCAGAAAGCGGAGGAGTACCGGAAAGCAAACGGCAGGAACTACTGGAGAGAAATCATCACTGAAGAGAAGAAACACAAAGAACGCTACCACGGTTCATTGGGCGCGTCGGGTTGGGTAACTGCATATTCTCCTACGGGTTCTGACGAGGCTTGGGGAATCGCATGTGATGTCTCGGATCTGACACGTGCTAGCGGCGACACATTTTGACTTCCTCCGCGACTGAAGTCTTCCCGTTCTGCGTTCGCCCATTCTTGAGCTCGCTTACTCCACGACCAGAAGTCGGGAGCTTGCGCTCGCCCAGTTATGGTCAGTGAGGCGCTGGGCCCTGTTGCTGTGCGGATGAGTTGAATTCCTGGATGCGTGCTTCGTCGTGCAGTTACGGGAACCAATTCATTTCAAGAACGGCCCTATACAACCTATATCTTCCACAGCAACCATTGAAGTCATGATGTCTATGGGGACCACGACGATAAGCATCTCTGACAAACTGCGGAAGGAACTCCTCAGAGTCGCAGCTCAGCTTCAGGCAAGAAGCGGAGAGAAAGTTGACTACGACCAAGTAGTCAGCTATCTTCTCTCAAGGGTGAGAAGAGACGAACAGCTCTTCAAGAAGGCATGCGCGCCAGTCGACCTCGACCTGTCTAGCATAGGGGATGAGCTTCGGAGAGGAAGGGCGGAGGACCAGAGACGAGAGGGAGCACTTGAAGCCAAGTACTCGTAGCTACTCACTCGACAGCGGGGTCCTCATGACCAGTATCTATCAAGATCCTACAAGGAAACCCACGCCATTTATGGGTGGGAGGAATTGGCGGCAGTTTCTTAGGCAGGACACAGCTAAGTCTTGGCGGTTAGAGTCGTGCAGCGTGCAATACTTCTCCAAACAGATCCGACTAGACACAAAGCCGAAGTGATAAAGCGATTCAGTCAAGAATCTCTCTCGCTCGCAAACTCCCTTCTCGAACAGAGAACTAACAAACGGTTGATGGATCTGCACAAGAAGACATACCTGCTCTCCAAGCAGAAGACCCGTTTCAATAGCCAGGCAATCTGTGATATCGAACGCAATGTCACCAAGTGCAAAGGAACGTATCTCGTCGACTCTCCTCGAGGCTTCGAACATCTCTTGCTCCCTGACCCTCCGTTCAAGGATCTGCAAGACAGCAAGCTCTCTCACTTTTTGCAGACCTAGAAGACTGGCTGAAAGGTTTTTTTCAACATCGTCATCTTCTCGTCACCATTCGGAACAGACTCACCTCATGGTTCCGTGGTTCTAAAGGTCGCTTCCAGATACGGATTCCAAGACCGCAATGTGAGTGACGTGTGGGGACTGCGATACTTCTTGGATGAGAGCGAAATCTTCGACTCTCCAGAAGACGTGGCGGCAGAGTTGCGCAAATACTTCGCTTGAATCGAGCGAGAAGCAATTCCTTTTTGAGGAACACTGTTAGCCAAGCGTTACTGACGAGCGAGTTCGTATGCCGTCGAAGAAGTTGGCTGCTGCCGCCACGTTCGTAGTAGTTCTGAGCATGCTCGCTCTCGTGTTCTATGCTGGCGCGAGCGCGGGGCTGGTTGGGGCATGTCCGGTGACACGACCTCAAGTGTGCGTTGAGATCTACGCCCCTGTCTACGGCGTGCCGACTTTCAGAATGCACTCGAACTCGTGCGTGGCCTGCACGGATGGAGCATGGCTGTGGATCAAGGCAACCGTATGAAGAGACCCCCAATCATTACCGATCATCGGGACTCAACGATTAACCGAACGACAACCTCAAT
>JBAVVE010000165.1:0-12923 GCA_049697135.1 Bathyarchaeia archaeon
TTCTCCTCTGAAACCAATCCCATGTCTCTCAGCTGCTTCACGTGACCGTATGCGAGATTTCCTCTCACCTTCACGACATGTGACTGCACAACAGGCTGGCGTAGAGCAATGTAGGATAGTGTCTTCAATGGGCCGGGGGTGAGGAGTTGTCTTGTCGCAAGGCGTTTCACGGTTCTTGAATATTCCGGTTTGAGTTGCATGACATAGCGGCCGTCGGACAGCTCCAGAACCTCTAGTGCTCCAGGATTCTGAGCATACTTCTCCTTCAGGACCGCTGCAAGCTTCCGTATCTTCTCCTCCGAGCGTAGGTTGAGGATCGATCCCAGAACCCCCACGTCGAGCGGTTTGCCGGTTACGTAGAGCGCGGCCTCAATCATTGAGATCTGCGTCTTTGTGCGCTCCTCTGAGGGCGCCTCAGTCTGCGGAGTCTCAGACAACTGTAGTAGCAACCTCCGGCAAGCCGATAGTTATGTCACCTTGCTCCTCTTTCTGGCTCAGAGTGACTCGGTTCTGCATGACCAGAAACAGAAGCATGATGAACGCCCTGACAGCGTCCAGGTAAGTCCATTCTTTTGCCAGCTGGATGAATGACAGTGTAGAACTGCTTGTCGCTTTCCGAAGCAGGGTAGCGTAGAAGATTTCGATGTTCTTCTCAATGTTGGCGAGGAACTCGTCCATCTGTTCAAGTATCTCTGGTGGACTGAGGAGGCTTTTCCTTTCCGCGAGAGCGAAGCTTTCGCGTTTCAGAACTTCCTCAAGCATCGTTAGGACTTGCTCTATTGATGTGGACGTATACTCGAATCGGATTGGAAATGGGAGAGGCGGCGGGACTTCTTCGTTTGGTCTCGCGATCGGAGGCTTCGGTGGCTCTTCCATCTTAAGCACGAGCTCTGATTTCATCCTGTGAATCATCGAAGAAGAGAGAAGAGCGGTTCCTGACGCAGAGAAGTCAATGAAACCCTGTTTCTTCATCTCTGCTAGGAACGTGTTCAGGAGATATGTGATGTTCACGTCCCAAGGTTTGATGCGGTGCAACCGAAGCAGGTCAAAGAGAATCACGTACGGAGGCCGCAGCCAGAACGGTTTCTCGGTTATGTCCACTAGGCTGCCACCTCAGCCATCGGCATCGAAACAATCTGGGAGACACCGTCCTGTATGAAAACGCCGTAAACTCTGTTTGCTCTAGAAATCGCGGTGTCCTTCAGCGAAACGACGACGAATTGTGATCCTTTGGATCGCTCACGGAGCAATTCTGCGAGTCTCTGCGAGTTCAGGACATCTAGGTGAGCGTCAATCTCGTCGAACATATAGAAGGGCATGGGATGAATGGCCTGAAGCGCCAAGAGGAAACAGACGGTTCCGACGGATTTCTCGCCACCGCTCGCGCTGGTGATTGTCATTTCAGACTTGCCCGGGAACTCCAACAGGACATCAACCCCGCCCTTGAATGGATCCTCAGGATACTCGAGCGCCATCCTGCCTCTTCCGGATCCCGTGATCTTGGCGAAGATCTCTTGGAAGGTGCCGTTGATCTGGTTGAACGCCCGCATGAACATGTCGTATTTCTTCTTGTCAATTTCGTTCATGAACTCGACGATCGCATGGCGTTCCTTCTCGATCTCGTAGATCCTTGTCGCCAGCTGTTTGTAGTTGCTCTTCTGCTCTTCATATTGACTGACAGCCAGCTCATTGACCGCGCCGATGCGTTCGAGTTCACGCTTCAATGCATCCAAGGATGCTTCCACTGATGGAAGCTCCTGCGGGCTCACCTCGACCAATTCGCTGTAACCCAGTTGCTTGATCTCTGACCAGAGAAGTGAAGCGCGCATCTCCTTCTCCTTGGCTGTTGAGCTGAGATCGGCAATCTCGCGATTCAGTGGTTCCAGTCCATTGATTGTTTTCATCAGTTCGGATTCGAGGCTCTTGAGTTTGTGCTCGAATTCGGTGCGCTTCGTCTTCGCGGATGTGAGATTGTCCAGTATCTCTTGCCTTTGGTCCTGAAGTTGCTTGATGGATTCTTGCTCATGGCTCAGTGTTTGACTTGCTGTCCCGATGCTTGACTGCAGCTCCGCAATCTGTTTCTCGATCGATGCAGTTTGCACCTTGACCTGACCTTGAGTGTGCGTGAACGTTGCGATCGAGGATTCGAGTGTTGAGATCCGGCTTTCAAGTTCAAGCTTCTCTTGAATGAGCTTGTTCAGCTCATCATAGAGTGCTGTATGCTTACTCTCCAGCTCGGCAATCTCAGCGGACTTCGCTTTGAGTCCGTATGTGGACCTTTCTTTGGTTAGGAGGTCGAGCTTGCTTTGCAGGTCCTGCCTAGAGTCCGCAGATGACTTCATGATGCGGTTCTCTTCTTCGATTTCTCCGGAGAGTGTTATGATGCGGTTGTCGGAGTTCTCGATTGCCCTTGCTGTTCGTTCGAGATTCTGTTTGATTGCGTCTGCTTCCCTTTCCATCGCCTCAATCAGGTTCTTGCTCGTGGCCTTGCTATTAGTCAGGTTCAGGATCTCCTCTCTCAATCTCTGGAGATCCTTCTTACTTCGCCCCAGTAGGGTCTCCAACGATGAGACTGCCGATGCTACGTCAGCAATTGCTGACTGCTTCGGCACAAGTCTTCGGGCATCCAAAGGTTCTCGGTAGTAGCCGGTCTCCATGCCTCCTCCTGGCTCGTAGAGATCGCCGGCAAGGGATACTGCCCGGTGTCCTTCAAGAGAGACCATGAAGGCCGATTTTTGAGTTGCGGTAAGTACTGTGTCGCCGAAGACAAAGTTGGCCGCTCGTTCAAACGGTCCTAGAGGCTCGATGAACCCTTCGATGGGACCTATTGCGCCCTCGATATGCATGGAGGGCTCGATCTTCTTCGCACCGTAGAGACTCTCGACCGGAATCAGCTTGACGCGTCCGAGTTTCGTTCTTTTCAGGCTCTCTATACATGCAATCGCGCTATCGATGTTCTTGACAACTACTGACTTCATCCATCCAGCTGAAGCCACCTCGATCGCTCGGCGGTGCTCTTCCTTGAAGCGTATTAGGTCGCATAACCGCCCATGCACGCCCGCGATAGCGCCTGATCGGCCCATGTCCTCGATCATTTCTAGAGCTGATTCATCGGAGGCGAAAGCCTCCGCCACGCTCTTCTGGCTCTCAACTTCTGCGAGGGTGAGTCTAGCTTTCTCGGAAACTTCAGCGGCATGCGCCACTTCATCCTGCTTCTCGGCCTCAACCTTCACGTACTCAGCGATGTTCTCCTCGATCGTCTTCAGCCTGCTTCTCTCATCTTCGAGCAGCTTCTCGAGTTCTTCGATTCTGTTCTTGATTCCTGTCGTCAAGTTGGAGGATTCTTCTCGTCGGGATTTGAGCGTCTGAATATGTCCCTCAAGAACCACAATCTTTGAACTGCTTCCCTTTGCCTGTGCGTCGAGCTCTATCCATTGTCTGGTCAGTTCGGCGATCTGCTTCTCTACCCCGTCTGCTTCGCTTGATTCCTCGCCAAGTCTCTTTCTTGATTCAGTGAGCGATTGCGACAGCGCGTCATGCTCTCTGCGCTTGGCATTGAGGACGTCCATGAGCTCGGATAGCCGCGCTTTGCAGCTGGCAATTTGCGAATCGGATTGAGTGGCGGAAAGACTAGCATTTTCTGCATGCCTTACGATTTCGGATTTCTGTTGTTCTAGTGATTTGATCGTGTTCTTGGATGATTCTATCTCAACCTTCAGCCCGGCGATGTTTGCATTGGCGTCTCCGAGCATCCGTTCGATCTTGAAGAGGTCGGTGCTCCCCTTCTCGAGGACTGTCTCCTCGTAATTGCGTCGCTCCGACTCAACTCTTTCCCTATCTTTGGAGATCTCATCTTTCTTAGCCTTCATCTGCTCGATAGTTTGCTGCTTCTCGCTCACTTCCTGTCGGAGATCGGCTATCTGAGACTGGATTTCGGAGATTCTGTGAGAAGCTAGCTGGGCTTGAAACTTGCCTGTCTCCTTCTTGAGCTGCTGCGATCTGAGATAGTCATTTCTCTCCTTCTCAAGCCCCTCGACTCTGGCGCGGACCTCATCAGTCCTTGCGGATGCCACCTTTATGTTCAAGTCGGCCTGTTGAAGCTGCAGCTGTGCTTCTGCTTTCTTCGAATCGTAGACCGCTATTCCTATCATGTCCTCGATTATCTTTCGCCGTTCCTCCAGCGTCACCTCAGCAAGTCTGGTGACGGCGTGTTGCTGGACGATGTTGTGCCCTGAAACCTGAATGTCCGAAGACGAGAGGATGTCGGTGAGCTGTTTTCTTGAAACGCGTCTGCCGTTCAGTCTGTAGATGCCTTCCCCGCCTCTTCTGAACTCTCTAGAGATCGTCACAAGGTCGGCATCAACGGGTAGGCGGCGATCCGTGTTGTCGAATTGAATCGCCACGTAGGCGGATCTTACTGCAGCATGTGGGGATCCTCTATGGATGAGGTCGGTGATCGTTCCGCCTCTGAGTTCCTTGGCACTCAGTTCACCCAGGGCGAACTTCACAGAATCTACAACATTGCTCTTCCCGGAACCATTGGGCCCTGTTACCACCGTCAGGCCACGATCAAGGTTCAGGGACACTTTCTTCCCGAAGGTCTTGAAACCTCTAAGATCAATTCTGCGAATGTAGACCAAGAGTGAACCGATCCCGTCGTGTTGCGCGAGACCTTCGAGACTCACCGATCATGTCGTGAAGTCAATGACCTTTGAACCATGATCGATGTGAGATAAAGTTTGGCGAGTTTCCGGGATGCCGCATGCACCTCGAATTCGTGTTAAAAGCGACTCGTCCAGAGCATACGCGACTACTGGCCGTATCTTCTCTTGCGTTGCTGGTAAGTTCGCACAGCTCTGAGTAAATCTATTCGTCTGAACTCAGGCCAATATACATCAAGGAAGCAAAATTCACTGTAGGCTGACTGCCATAGCAGAAAACCGCTGAGTCTCTCCTCCCCGGATGTTCGTATAATAAGGTCAGGATATGGGTTCGGAAGATGAGCAGTGTAGAGGTATTTCATGAAAAACTGCTCATCTATCTCTTCCGGTTTCACTGAGCCTTTTCCAACATCGCGTGCAATCTTGCGAGCGGCATCGATGATCTCAGTCCTTCCCCCGTACGCTAGGGCAATATTCAGGTAGTTCTTGTCGTAGGATTCTGTTGCATCCTCGATCTCTCGAAGTATCTCTTGTAGGCTTTTAGGCAGGAGATCCACTCGGCCCAGAGCCTTTACTCTGATCTGGTTTTGGTGTAGCCTTTGGTCCTTCAGGAGCCTCTTGCCCTCTTCCTCGATGATACTCAATATTGTGTCCACTTCACGTTTCGGTCGATTGAAGTTCTCAATTGAGAAAGCGTACAGCGTGATGGTCTTAATCCTGAGGTCAAGACACCATTCTAGGAAACTCTGACTGGTCTCTGCGCCAATTCGGTGACCCGCATACTCCATTCCTGAACGTGCAATCGCCCATCGCCTGTTCCCATCAAGTATGACGCCCAAATGCTCAGGGATTGGTCTCTTCCTGACCTGCCCGTCGAGCCACTTCTCA
This sequence comes from Bathyarchaeia archaeon, assembly GCA_049697135.1. GTDB lineage: Archaea > Thermoproteota > Bathyarchaeia > 40CM-2-53-6 > 40CM-2-53-6 > CAVPLU01. The sequence continues at coordinate 5,550 of JBAVVE010000165.1, forward strand.
TAGACGGCGTAGGCGCCGATGGCTCGCAGGAAACCCCTCAGCATTCTTTCTCACTTCACAGCAGCTTGTGACAGTGCTCTCCCACATTTGCAGGTTCTTGTGACTGGAATTCTGGTTATTGCGTCTTTGAGTAATGATTCCACTTCTGGCAGGATCCTCTTCGCGAGTTCAGTGACTTCGGTTGCGCTGAGTGTCTTCTGGAGTCCGGCAGCCATGTTTGTCACGAAACACATGGCGCCGTAGCACATCTCGAGTTCACGTGCCAGAAACGCTTCTGGTGCAGATGTCATTCCAACGACATCACATCCTGCGTTCCTCATCATCCTGATTTCGGCGGGTGTCTCATAGCGTGGCCCATCCGTGCATGCTAGGACACTTTCGTTCCAGACCTTTCGAGATGACCTGCTTGACACTTCAACCATGGCTTTGCGGACTTCTGGGCAGTAGACGTCCGTTACATCAACATGCACAACCGGCTCTGAATCGTAGAAGGTCTGAGCCCTCAATCTTGTGAAATCGACTATGTCTGCAGGAATCACCAGGTCCCCCGACTTGTAGCTTTCCCTCATCGCGCCAACCGCGTTGGTAGCGACGATTCTCTCGACTCCGATCTGCTTGAGACCCCACAGGTTGGCACGGTAGTTCACCTTGTGAGGAGGCACCTCGTGACGAGTTCCATGCCTAGAGACAAAAGCAACACGAACACCGCCGACCTCTGCGATCGTTGCCTGGACAGATGTCCCGTACGGTGTGTCTATCTGTCTTGTTTCTCCCTGCTGAATGAGTTTCTCGAAACCCGAGCCGCCTATCAGCCCTATCCTGATCCCAGACAAGGGTTACCGCCGAAGCGATTCCGTATCCTTGCTGCACGTCACAGAATGCAGGAATATAAGGGGTGCCGGCAGGCGGGGCTAGATGGCACCTTTCTCCATCAGAGCATTGAACTCCTCAAGAGACAGTCTCTTTCCATGCTCGAGTTTCTCGCTGCCAGATTTCTCAAGCTTCTCTCGAACCTCTTGTGCCTTTCGGAGCTTGGCCAACGGTCCTGACTCGGCAATCTGTTGGCGCAGCTCTCGAATCCTGACGAGATTAGTGACGTATTCCCTGTGGGCACCGTCTGCACCTTTCAGCGCTTCAACGAAAGCTGCATGTGCCTTGTCTGCCTCAGCCTTTGCTGTCGACGCAGAGGCGGCAACTTCGACCAATCTCTTGTGGATGACTTCGCTCTCCTCGACGACTTTTGTCATTTGCTCATGGAACGATTGAGCCTGAAGCCTTCGACCACCGATAGCCGCCTTTGTTCCCACGATCTTGTATCTCAGGTCCTCCGCCCGCTTAGCGACGAGCACTTGTGCTTCAAGTTCCTTCAGCCGCTTGATGATTTCTTTCTCAGCCTTAGGAGTCACGAGCGTCGTCTGCATCTTCCACTCCAAACGGTTGAACTCTTCGATCGCTCTTCTCGGGCTCCCGTCAATGCGTTCCGAGATCTGGACCGACTTGTTCCTAAGTTTCTCGAGTCTTTCCCTCTCGGCGACCGCAGCATCCCTTGCAACGTTTCGAGAAGCCTTGAGCTCCTTCACTTTACGGTTCAGTTCATCTCTTCTGGCCTTGAGCTCCTTGACCTCGGCGATCAGCCTCTTGAATTCCTCGTTGAACTTGTTGCGCTGTTCGAGAAGTTCCTTGGTGCTACGGTTCAGGGTCTCACGTTGGTCGATCAGATGTACGTTTGATTCTCTGAGGGTACTGATCTGTCTGAACAACGCATCAGCAGTGTCTGGCAAGCCGCTCTGTACCTTTTGCTGGCTGTCGGAAGATGCATGATTCCTCATAAGACTTTCTCGTACCTCCTTCCCGGGCTTCTGAGTCTAGAGAGTATGTGCTGCCAGACCGGTAGGCTCAATAGCTGGTTGCGTCACCAGTGCTCGAATTCGCTAGTAGTATGCGCGCGTCGACCACCAAGGCACCGTGCTCATATACCATTGCCGGGTTCAGGTCCATCTGGTCGATCTGAGGATTCTCTGTCACCAAACGTGAGACGGACAAGATCAGGTTGACTATGGCGTCTTGATCAGCTGGCGGAAACCCTCGATATCCAGCTAGGGCGGAGTACCCTTTGATCTCAAGTATCATTTCCCGCGCGTCACGTTCTCCCAAGGGAGCGATTCGAAAGACCACATCTTTGAGTATCTCGACGAAGATCCCTCCCAAACCGAAGAGAATCGTGGGCCCAAACTGGGGATCGTTGATGGACCCAACAATGACTTCGATCGAGTCGGGAGCCATCTTCTGAACGAGCACTCCGGTGAGTCGCGCATCTGGCCTGCGAGACTTCGCAGTCTCCATGATGTGGCGATAGCCAGATTGCACGGCATCTTTCGATGACAATCCCACGACGACGCCTCCTACCTCGGTCTTGTGAAGTATGTCAGGGGAAACGATCTTCAGAACAACCGGATATCCGACACTCTCAGCGGAAGTCGCAGCATCTTCAAGGCTCGTCACGACTTTGAAAGGAGGTGTTGGAATGTCATACGCAAGGCATATCGCCTTCGCCTCGGGTTCCAAGAGATTCCGTCGCCCTTCTGCGAGAGCCTTCCTGATTATTGCTCGCACTTCTTCAATGCCCAAAGCGAGTTGCCTTACAATGCTCTTGAGTCCGACCGCTTTAATATCGTTGCTCGCCTCTTCTCCTGCACCTTACATCTGATGGCTGGGCCTAGTCTGGTTGGAGTCGTTGCAGCAGAACATCGCTTCTCAGAGGCTTACAATCATCGGCACGACTCATGTAGATAGGTCCAGCATCGAACGTGTTCGAAAAACCATCTCAGAGAGACGCCCTTCAGTCGTCGCGGTGGAACTTGATGAGGAGAGACTTTGGGCGTTGCGAGATCCCCATAGAGATCAATTGAGTTCTCCGATCCGTTCCGGTCTACTCGCATGGCTCATGGCCTTGCTTGAGAGATCAGTCGGATCCTTGACTGGCGTTTTCCCGGGAAGCGAGATGCTAGAGGCGGTGGACGAAGCTCAAAGAGTCGGAGCACAAGTTGTCATGATTGACAAACCAATCGACACGATCCTAAGCGACCTCTCAACCTTGCCCCTTCGCGAAAAGATCAGGATAGGCACCGACATCATCGTTGCTCTCCTAAGCATCAGCACACGACGCAAATCAGTCGAGCCAGCAAATACAAGCTTCGACACACTAATGGCAGAATTCGATGCCAAGTATCCAACCCTCTCACGAATACTCGTGAAGGACAGGGACAGGCACATGGCTGAAATGCTGCAAGGCATCTTGCAGTCGAGCACTGGCTCGGTTGTGGCAGTTGTCGGGTTTGGTCATGTCAGTGGGATCAAGCGACATCTAGCCATGGATCACCAGGCCGCAAGCGAGAAGACAGTTGGGATAAGGTACGAGTGGACGCTCATAGTGTTTCCTTGATGAGCAGATTCAAGCCAACGTCCTGACCGCCCAGAATCCGCCTCTTGCTGCCTCCCACCACGTGTCAGCAAACGCAATGAGCACAACATCCCCTTTCCTCATCCTCAGTCTGGCCTTTAGCTGTTCGAAAGTCGCGGAGCTCCGTCTAGACACCGGCTCTACCACTCCAGGGAACCTTAGTATCTTGCCATCGAAGAAGAATGTGACAGCACCCGTGGCGCCTGCCTTGATGGCTGCATCTCGCTGCTCAATCCCGTGCCTCAACCGGTGAGACTGATCAGAGACTTGGAAGACGACACTCGCCGGGCCCAGACCGAGAAGCTCCTGATCGAATCTCTCAACCAGTTTGAGGCTGTGTCGGCTCATGAGGGTAGACAGTTCACCAAGACCTTTCTGGCTGGGTCTGGCCCCTGCGCGAGGTCGGACGATGATCAATCTCCTTCTTTTCATCTGGGTCAGCATTGCTCGTGCGATACCTTGGGACACGCCAAGCATCTTTGCTAGGCGATATCTTCCGATTTCACCCTCAGTCTTCAGTAGCCAGAGAATGAACAGCTCCTGCTCGGGCACCATCAGATTCAGCCATGACCCCCCCTGTGCCCTGTCGGCCCTGAGTACTCTCCATTCTTGGATAACTCTTCCTAAACTTGCGGTATCAGGGTCACAGTCGTACTGGTTCTCTTCTGGCTGTCACCCTGTTGCCAGTTCCCTCAGTCTCTTCAGGGTCTGAGTTCTTCCCCGCCCGTCAGGGCTCGTGTAAGAGACGCATTCAACTCAAGTAGGCCCAGGTTTGACTTTGCTGAGACTGGGATTGGCTCGTGGGTCAGACCTGTCGCGTGAACAGCCATCGCCAAGTCACGGGCAATAAGCGAAGCTGCGTCACCAGAGGTAGCCTCGAGTGCATCTTCGAGTTGCTCGATCTCGCTTCCCCATCCAACTATTGTTTCAAGTTCCTCATCTGAAACAAGATCAGCCTTTGTCAACGCATAGATCTGCGGCTGACGAAGTCGAGTGTAGACGGCTGTTGCCAAGAAAAGATTCGACACGAAGTTCATCGGGTTCCTACAAAACGGTGCATCAAGCGCATAGACAACAGCTTTTGGTTCATCGCTGATTCCCTGAGAGAAATAGGGACCGGCTTCTCTGAAAGCAAACAGCTCAATCTGCCCAGGTGTGTCGACCAGCACAAAGTCTGGGGCCGCTTGTTCAAGCTCACCCCGGATCTCCTCAAGATGATCCGCAGCAATATCAGACGCCATTATCAGTGCGCCATTCGGACCGAGCTTGTATTTCTCCATCAATTCGTCTATGTCCACATACGCTCTAACATCAACGTCCGGATTGTACGGCAATGCAGTTGCTCCCGGATCGAGATTGAGTATCACTGCATTCTGTTCTGAGGAGCGAAGATACTCTGAGAACGACGCAACGAGAAGCGATTTGCCGGATCCGGCCATGCCAATAACGAATATGGCAAATATTGCAGGTCGCCTTCCGGGTTGCTGACATTGTCAGAGCATCGAAATATGTCTTGACCAAGGAGCCCCGCAATGACTCTAGTGCAATCACCGGGCAGACGACCGAGCGCCCTTGTCATATTTTGTGATGGGGCTTTCCGATACCTGATAAGGCCGCTCGCGACCCGGATTCCACAGTCATGATGATCCTGCATCTAGCCTGTCAGTCATTGCGGCCATGCACGAATATGCGGACGGCGATTTTTGTGCCTTGCCATTGATGTTAGTGCTCATGGCTATGGCTTCGGTCCCATCGTTGAACCACCTAGGTTCATATGATGCCTATCCAAGGTAGACGACAACCGGAGAAGAGATCGAGTAAGGCTTGACACCGATCATTCCCAACTACTGCGAGCATTGATCTGATGACTCTCCAAATCGATGATGCCGGCGTCGGCGACCTGCTCTATGGCGTCATAGTTGGTGCATACCGCCCAGAGACGGGAGAATTCACCTACGATGTGGTAGGTGTGGAATTCTTCCAACCGCCTAAGTTTGGCAGGAAAGCCTACCTTGAAAGGGCTTCTGAGATCGTCATGCACATCGTGGAAAGAATGAGGCTGTTCGACAACGAACCCATACAGATCTGTAGCAGCTTCATATTCGAGAAGGCGGTCCGTGATCTCGAAGAGACATATGGAAAGGACAGAATAGCGGTCTCAAAAATAGTGGGCAGGGCCCAACATCTTGTGGAGACCGCCTACCTTGACGAGATAAGGAATCTCGGATACGAGCCAATTCTGGAACGTGAAGAGAAAAGGGCTAGGAGTTTCTTTCACATGCTACGCTGGCTCAAGAAGGATCCCCGGCGATTCAGACATGCGAAGACAGGCTGGCCGCGCCTGAGGCGGTACGTCAAAGCCCAGAAGGTTAGATGACACTCTCATGGTGGGAGTGGCGATTCTGGTGACGTCGGCCCGCCGATCCTAGCATGCTGTCTTCCCTGCATTACCTGTCTAGGTGGGCTCGCGATCATGCTTATGGAGAAGGCGAGACCAAGGAGCAATTGGAGCCAGCGGCGATGAGACAGCCCATCATCGAGATCATTGCGATCGGAAATGAACTGCTGATAGGAAAGACACTCGACACGAACTCGCATTGGCTGGCGGTACAAATCGGCAAGCTCGGAGGAGAGCTCAAACGAATCACGACTGTCCGTGATCGCCATGAGGAGATCGCGAGCGCGGTCGGTGACGCTCTGTCAAGACATCCTGACTTCCTCCTAACACTCGGAGGGCTAGGTCCGACCCATGATGACATCACACTGGCAAGCATCAGCAGATTGCTCAAGCGGCGTCTCGTGGTGAACCCTGCTGCGCTGGATTTCCTTCGAAGGAGATACATGACGAGGTTCGGACCAAGTGTAAAGCTCACTCCTCCACGCATCAAGATGGCACGATTCCCGAAAGGAGCTTTTCCTCTGCCAAATCCTGTCGGTACAGCTCCTGCCCCCTGCCTCAAGGTTCATGGAACAACATTGGTTTCCCTTCCAGGCGTACCTAGGGAGATGCGAGCTATCTTCAGAGGCTCAGTAGCCCCAATAATCGAGAAGTTCGGAGGAACCGAGCGCTTCTGTGAACACTCCCTGATTTTGCGTGGCATCCCCGAGTCCTCGTTGTCACCGATAATAGACCAAGTCATGCAAGAACATCCGAAGGTCTACATCAAGTCCCATCCGCGGGGAATTGAGAAGGATGGAGTGGCAAGGATCGAGCTACACTTCCGAACCAGTGGCAAATCTGCTGAGGAATCAATGAGAGAACTGCGGCGGTCGGTTACGTTGATGAAGAAGAAGCTTCGAGGAACAGCCTCAGTTCGGGATACACACCGATTCTGAGCGAAGAAGATAGCGCACACTAACAGGTCACGTTGAACGTGCTCAGGCTACTTCTTTGAAAGCCACCAGTTCAGGTACTCTTTCTGTCTGCGTCTCTTCTGCTCGTCTCCTGACTCTCTATCCAGTAGTCGCCCCTTACCTTCGAGCAACTGCTGGAAAGTGAATGTCAGGCCGCAACTCTTGCAAGAGTACTGCTTCAAAGCTGGATCGTAGCCGAGCGTACCGCCACATTCCAGACAGTACTGGGCCAAGCTCTTGCACTTCTAAGATGCCCTGTAACTGGGGAATCATAGTTAAACCTCGCGAAAGTGTGATCGGCCAAAATGCTGGACGGTAGGTCAGTCGCTTGCCAAAGCGTAGTAGTATTCGCCGATGTCTTTTTGCTCTCTGTCAAGCCTACTGCCCAGTTTGTTGACGCGAGGTCTTCCGCTTGTGGGGTCGCGTCTGAAGGTCATGTCCATCTGCCTGAGGAAACTGTTCATTCCGTCCCTGAGTGGTATTGGTTCACTTGCGTGTCCTTCTACGCCCGGTTTTCCGTCGAATATCATTAGCCTGTCTGCAATGAAGTCCTGTGACAC
>JBAVVE010000166.1:0-10067 GCA_049697135.1 Bathyarchaeia archaeon
GTGCACTGGTTCCATTCCACTGCGTGTTCTGCATTGAATAGGGGTCGTCTATTGCTGAATTCGCGGCCCAAGCGATTGAAAGCGTTAGCGCCACCAAAAATGCTCCAAGCACAGGCGCTGAACCGATCGCGCGCAATCTCAACGTTTGATCTTCTCCTTCATTGCTTCCACAAGCGGGAGTGCATGATTTGCTGCCTCCTGAGCCTCCAAGCGGGAGACCGCATGTTGACTGTATTCCGCAAGTTCAAACAACTGCGTCAAGGCTAGCAAGGAAGAAGCTGCAACGCCGACTCTATCTCCAACTCGGGTTTGAAATTCCCTCGGTGTTTCTGATAGCTCTCCCCTCACATCCAAGGTCTCTGCGAGCATTCGTCTAATCTCCCAATACGCCGTATTCACGAAAACGCGAGGCTCTGCGAACTTTGATTCAAGCTCAAGTTCAAGCTTGAGGTCGCTGAGTGGGAACCTTCCGGGAGCGGGACCCGCTTTCTCTTTGACTTCAGACTCGCCCACAGTAACCATCTCCGTTTCAAGTAGTTCTCGTCCAATCGCTCGGCGTCGCATCATTCGCCGGGGATCAATTGAGGTCCCTGAAAACACCATAGCGGCGAAGACTGTCGCCCCTGTCGCTAGACCTATCACAACCGAATTCAGGACTCTCAGAACTATTGATGCCGTGATGCCAGCAACCCACGGCTTCACAGGAACGAAAACCACCGTAACCGTATTCTCATCTGAAAACTCGAGTGGAACGCGAAAAGACATGAGAAACATGCCGTCAGCTCGGGAAAGAGTATGTGCCAGCTCACGATCTCCCAAAGACGCGATCACCAAACCCTGGGGCAGAGGTTTCGAATCGACCTCTAATCGGCCCTCCAATCGCACCGTCTGCCCTGAGATGACGACGACCTCGCCACGGAAGAAAGCCAAGCCGGTCAACGCGAGTTGATCGAAGGCGGGTTTCAGATAGTAGAGTTGGATCGGCATGTCCTCGCTGGTGCTAGACGCATAGATTCCATATTTCGGGTCGAACCGCGCACGTAGCTGATGCCCTCCCTCGGGTGTCCCGGCAGACAATGACGTTTCTATGTTGTACCTGCCCGCTGTGTCCGTGACAGAGCTGTTGACCGGTTTACCGTCGACCAGCAAGTCCACGGTCCTTCCTACCAGCGGGGTTCCCAAAGTGTCAGCAAGTTGCCCTTGAACGGTGAAGTTCTCCAGTACGAGGACTCTCTTCGCGGACGAAACGCTCGTCAGCATTACCGATTGATATTCCACCGGCACTGTGAACGTTGTCGACTTTGCAGGGCGGAATCTAGAAACGTCTTCGCCAGTCGGCGAATAGCGAGCATAGACTTCGAGCTTGTCAGTTCTGCTACCATTCAGTACGACGTACTGCCAGTGGAACGCGCCAAGTTGGTCCAGGCTTAGGTCTGTAATTCGCACGCCGTTAATCAATAGTTCCACTGTTCGACCAGCGAGCCAGGCGTCGCCGCTTTGCACCTCACCCGTAATCTGCAACACCTCTTCGATCTGGACAGGGTTTGGGGATACTCGTAGGTTCACTTGAGTCTCCGCCCGCCCGTCCATCTCTTCAAGCTGATCGTTCAGGCTCGCGAGAAGCTGTTTGAATGATCCCAGTGTGCCTGACAGGGTTTCGAGGTCACGACGCTGGTTTCCAGCATCTGCGCCATAGACCGTCTGTATGCGATCCAATGAGGAGAACAGCAGATCCAGGCGTCCTGAAGCTTCCGCTGTCAGGCTTTCAATCTCCGTGCTATTTCCGCGGGCTTGCGTGACTGCTCCGTCAGCAATCAACTCCTGCAACTGATCCAGCCTTGGCTTCAGTGAATCAAGAATGAGAACCAGATCGTGCCACAGCGCGATGTACGTTTTGAGGTTGTACTCGATGTTAGGTGGGAGCTTACCCGCGATCTCCAATAGGCGCTTGGCCTCCGTGTAGTTGCCTTCCGCGGTCGCTCGAGAAGCGATGCCCGCATAAGCCAAGAGGAGATCTGGTGACGAAGCGCTCTCCGAGGCCGATCCAAAGTCAAGAGCGGCTACGGTCCCGCCGAATCCCGACTTCAGCTTGAGCATCGAGGCCAAGTGCGGGTAGGTCAGCGGTGCAGTGGCCAGCAAAACAAGCAGCGCGACAACCCCTAGCCGGCCCAGCAATTTCTTCGGCTTTGCTCCCATGGCTCAGCTGCAGACTCCTAGCTCAGAATCTGGATTATCCGTTGCGCGACAGTGTAAGCAAAACCGAAGAGAAACACTATGATGATCGGAAGCAGATTGCGTCCCAAGCTTCGTCTGAAGGAAGCGACCAGTTCCAGGGCCACAAGGAACTCGATCAAGTACACAGCATAGTAGATCTCGATTTCTCTCACGCCGACAACCATCAGCGATAGCCCGCTGAGAATGATCACCAACGCGTAAAACAACACATATCTATCAACTAGCCTCATCGACTGAGCCTCCGCCGAACCGCAAAGTCGCCGAGTGAACTCCGGACTGATGTGTCGCCTCTTCCAAGATCATGTCTCTCTTGATGGCTTTGACCACCGCGCAAATTGCGACGCTACATATAGGGCACCCGAGCCGTGAGGCAACGTTAGGCACTAGTCTTGGAATGGATCGCGACAGGTTCCTTAGGGGGCCGTCCCTTATTCTGAGCTTCACACCGTCCTGCGTGATTGTTCCCTTCACGTTAGCGGCAACCTCCAGTGATTCAACCATGCCTGATCTGATCGCATCCAAGACACCCTCATTGCTGAGATCGATGAAATTCACGCCTGACTCCTTCTCCATCAGGGCGAGCAACGAAGCTCCGGGGGCCTCCAACAGCAAGCCGGTCTTATGTGAATCATTAGTGTCGATCACAAGGAGTCGTTCCTCCCCGCTCAGGTTAAGTCCAGACGGAGGAGCCGGATTCTCCTCCAGTGGGAGGAACACCATAGGCACGTCAAGTCGATCAACAGTTTTCAGGTATATCGCTTTGGTTCCTGGGCTGAGTTCGCACAGAATCCGTTCAACGTTGGCGAGCGACGAAAGCAGAGAAGCCTCCACCAGTTCAGGTGAAAAAGATGGCCGTGAGTGGAGATAAACCAAGAGCAAGCCGATTATGAACGAGGCAAGCCCGAGTCCACTGAGGTTGGCCACTCCGATCACCGTGCTAGCAACTGCCGTGAGGACACCGAAGACAACTAGGGACACCCCGAGAATTCGCCGCCGGTCCCGTGGCATGCCTGGCGGGGCGTCTGCGCTTGCTTGGTGCATCTCTAGCCCCGGCGCTATGTTACCGGCCTGGCTCTTGATGGTGCTGTCACTCAGCCCTGCAACGCGTGCGGACGGGCTTGCGACATCCGAAGATCGATTTGACGGAGCGGTTTGAGCAACTCTCGCAGCTGTCCTGATCGAGCCAGCCTCTTCGTGAAGCTGGACAGATGCCGGGTGCCCGAGCCCTTTTACTGAGTCCGGGATCCGTTTCCCACATTGGTCGCAGTAAAGCATTCCAGCAAGAATCCGTCGTGCACCGCATGAGGGGCAGGTAACCGCGCCAAGTCTAGTGGGGGCGGTTCGTTGCACCTGCAGCACTTCCTTTTCTCGCGTGCATTCTAGCTGAGTTCCCGTAACTCAAACCTTTCTACGGACAACCTAAACCGTCTAGCGAACGCAACCAGTGCCAGTCCAATCGTCAGGATAGTCAACGAGATCATGATGGGGTCAAGCCTGATGCCCCAAGGCGTATAGTTCAGGAGAAGACCCACCAACGGAACCAAGGCCAAGCTCAATCCAACGCTCAACGCAAGACGCTCAATCCCGTCCAACTCACGGCCTTTGGGGAAAAGGGCCTCGACGGCTACATAACCTGGAATGAAGAGCACGAAGACTGAGCCAAGCACCCACCGGAACACTACAAGCGGAAAATCGTCGGGAAGCGCATAAACAACCAGCAGCGTCCCAAGCGAGACGGTCAGGGACAGATAGAGTGGGAGGTTCCTTTCCCAGAGTCGCAGATACTCTCGAACCGATTTGGTTGCTGGCGGGATGTCCTCGACATCGGCTTCTCCTCTGCCAACAAGGCGCCAGACAAGGTCAGTAGCTTCGGCTTCGGTCAGTGAGCGCCTTGTGACCTTAAGCGCATCGTGAAGTTGCTTGACGCTGGCGGAACCATTCTTCCTCAGATAAGCTAAAGCCACCTCGTCCAGGCTCCGGTCTTGAGGGCGAACATGCGAGGATCCTTTGTGATTCAAGTTTGCGTCACTACACTACTACTAAATCTCCAAGCAAGGAGTATGGGTGGAGGCAGATCACGTGCTACGGATTCGGTATTTCCTCATCTTATGCATTATCCTCGCGGTCCTGCTCCCGCTCACCGCTCGGACCGTGCCCTCGGCATCCCAACTCACGGAAGAGCTCCAGCCGCAATTCAGCAGAGCGTTTGTTCTGGTTCGTCGAGCCGAGACCGCTGGAGCGACACGCGAAGAAGTCGCTGGTCTCGTTCTTCTCCTAAGCAAGGCACTCCAACTAAGCGAGGAAGCGACGAGACTGCCCAGCTCGGAGGCACAGAGCGCCGCGCTGCTCGCACAAATGAACGAAATCCTTGGCAAGGTTGAGACAGAAGCGACTCGACTAGAGGCCACTGCATCTCAGAGGACATTGACGAATAGGGTGATCGCTTATGTTTCTGGTGGCGTAGCTGCCTTCCTAGCAACTCTAGGATATGCGTACACGGGCCATATCTGGCGGAAGTACCGGATCAAACGCACATTTCAGATGAGGATCTCCCCCAAGTGAAGTGAGTCTCATGTTCTCGCAAAATAGGCGGAACCTGCTTGTCGTCTTCCTTACTCTCCTCATCATCTTCGAGATGTTCGCCTATGTCGCCACGACGCCACGCCCGCGCGAACAGTTCTTCCAGCTCTACGTCCTAGGCGCGAACCGGTTGTTATCAGACTACTATCCGAATGACGATCCAAATATCAGGGTAGGAGATCTCGTTCGATGGCATGTCGGAGCGACAGACTTCATGGGCTCAGTGCAGCTCGTGGTCATCCGAATCAAACTCGGCAACCAAACGATCAGACCCCCTGACGATATCCAAGCTCAGCCTTCTCCAGCGCCACTCATAGCTGAGTTCTGGCGCTTCATTCAAGACAACGAGACATGGGAGTTCCCGTTCTTCTGGCAGGTCACAAACGCGAGCACGATAGAAGGCTCCACGCGCATCTTGGAAATGCAGATCAACAATGCAACCTACCAAGTCCCAGGTGTGACAGCGGTCGGAGGATACAACTTTAGACTCATCATTGAACTATGGACTTGGGATGTGCAATCTGCAACATTGCGGTTCGGATGGTCCGTGGGTAGCGAGCGCAGATTGGCTTGGCTGCAAATGTGGTTCAACATGACAAGTCCAGCGGGTCAGTGAAAGAATGTCGGATGAAGGTCACGGCTCCTGGAGTCTTCCGAACTCTACATCCTCGAATACAAGACCTAGCTAGCTGCGATAGGGCCCATAAAGGGTGGCCTCTCACAGTGATTGTGATTCAGTCCCGTCGTATCGCAGAAAGTAGCTTCAATTCATACTCGAAGATGGAGTCCACAGAAATCGCGACCATCCGGGTCATCAGCATGTAGGCCCTTGTGGCGATCTTGTCCCTATCTTTCTCTTCGAGTCTCACCTGACTCCTGACCAATGTGAGGTCGAGAACATTGCTTTCAACAGTCGTGATCTCCAACAGGTCTTGGTCAAGTCGGTTCTGGCCAAGTTCGGTGGAAGTCACAAATCTCATCTCGACCGGGCCATAGTACTGCAAAGGCACCAAGCTCAGGATCGTTCTCAAGTTCATAATGTCGAACTTGTCGACCGCCCCCAAGACCGGCGCCAGTGTAAGATAGGCGAGCACGTAGAGGAATCCACCAGCGACCAGGTTTACTACCCCTGTTTCCGTCAGATGTAACTGAATCAGCGTTATCGACGGGACCGCCGCGGCCAACGCAACGATGAGAACTCCCGCACTGGCTCTCAGGTCAGGTCGAGCATCATACTTGGTTGAGGTCTGGCGAATTCCGTACACTGTCGAAACCGCGCTGGAGAGAACGTATGCGACCAGAATTCCGTGAGCACCCCATAGCCATGCAAAAGCCGGGCCCAGCGGCAAGTAGACAACCAGCGCCAAGAAGCTCATCTTGACAACAGTCCCAGTCTCAGCGACCCCGTTGAGAAAACTTCCGAGAACCACGGAGCCAATTGCTGCCAGAAGATATACAACAGACAGTATCACGAGATATTGAGGAGCGGACGTGTAGCCGCTGCCGTAGGTTAGGAAGATGAGGTCTCGCGAGAAGACCATGACGGCAACAGAGGCCGGGATTATGAGCAGTGACGTGTACTTGACCGCCAAGACAAAACCCCTCGCAAGGTCGCTCCTCTGGTTCTTGGGATCCATCTTCGAAAACATTGGAAACATCGCTGTCGCGAGGGGGTAGGCAAGAATCGCCATGAGCGTGGTGAAATTCCAGGTTGCGCCGAAATTCCCTATCTCAATGTTGCTCGCAAAATGAGCGAGCACTATGCTCTGATACTGCGTGAGGAACACGGACAAGATCGTGGCAACATAGAGAGGCAGGGCGTAACCAAGAAGCCCGCGCAACTCCGTCGACACCAAACCAGTTGCCTGATTTGAAGAACGTGCGTGGTTCGCGAAGAGCAGCGCTGCGCCTACCAGTCCCGCAGCAGCCAGGCTCAAGACATATCCGGATATGGCACCCGCAATGCCGAAACCGACTAGGACAAGCACAGGTCCAAGCGTCCCCTTGAGTGTCGACTGCAGGACCTGGATACCGGCGCTGTAGTGCATCAGATCCTGTCCGATGAAGGAATCGCATGCAGCACCGAAAATTGAATGGAAGATCACTATGAGAGAGGCAATCCGTAGGAACGGTGCCAACTCCGGCCTGTTCAATACGATGGTCGCGATCGTCGCTGAACCAAAATAGCAGATGACAAAGGCGACCGTGCTGATCGTGAGCTTGAGCAGAAACCCCAGCCTGATCAGCTTGTCTGCTTCGGCATAGTTCCCCTCGGCTCTAAGTCTAGCCGGCAATCTGACCAACGCGAAACTGATGCCTGCGTCTGAGAGGGACACGAGAATGATGGGGATGACAAGAGCCAACGTGTATAGGCCGTAGTTTGATGGCCCGAGAAGACGTGCAACTACAATTATGCCTAATGCTAGGATGACGGTTGAGGCCGCGTTTCCGATGAATATGAATAGTCCTCCTCGAGCGGCCTTCTGAGCGATTGTGGCTAACTCATCGGAGGACAAGGCGCTCAACTCATGGCGACATTATCGCTGCAATCGGCAACAGACAGATGCAAGGTCCTATTATCGTGATCTAACTCCATGCCTATGCGGCAATTCCAGGACGATCTGTCGAATAGTAGAGCTCCCAACCTGCAACCTCTCTCTTTGGAGACTGATCACGTGACTTCATCTAGATCTCGCAATCGACGCAACAGTCGCCGGACTGGAGAAGAATCGGAGAAGCAGGGTATTCAATATTCCCTCAGGGAATGAGATCACGAGTCCGGGGCCTGCAAACACTGTGCGGAGAATCTGAGCTGCAGTTTTCTAGACCCGGGAAGATTGCTAGCAGGCGGGCTGGTGTTCTTTCTTGCCCTTAGGCCACTTCACGCCGTGACCGAGAGGACCTTTCGCTTTTTCGGCCCGAGGTTGGTGTTCCTTGCCGAATGGACAAGGAGACTCTTAGGCGTGGAGACGAGCATCGCACACTAAAGGGTTTCACTCATGCAGAGGGATTGACTGAACCGTGCTGTCTGCTCATTCTCTTGAACTTCTTATCTCTTTCATCAGGCGTCTTTCCGAGTGTTTCGTCAAGATTGAAACGCTCGCCAGCGTGAAAGCCTGAGCAGCCACTAGCAGGAACATTATCCCTACTAGTGCCCAGCCTGAATGCCATACTCCCGCGGTAAGTTGCTCCAGAGCCACCCAACCTAGCACCAACGCAGCGGGGATCACGGACAAGCCAGTCAGAGCAGAGTAGAGAAGTATCGGGTTGTACCGCGTCGCTAGAGTGAAAGCTGCGCGAAGGATGGAAAGACCATTTCTCCAGGTACTCAATTTCCTTTCACCTATCCTTGACCGATAGTCTACCGGTACTTCAGTCAGGTTCTCTCTTGACGCTGACTGGGCGGCAAGTTCGATCTCAACATTGAACCCAGTCTCATCCAGAGCGTACTTCTTAGCTTCCTCGGTCTCAAGCAGGTACATTCCTGAGCAGACGTCTGTGACCTTCACGCCAAAGAGCGCACTGAACACTCGTGATATGACCCAGTTCCCAAACCTGTGCACCTGGGGTATGTGCTTCCTATCCCTAGTGCCTATCACATGTGAATAGCGGCCAGAGTGAAGGAGCAGTCGCCATATGTCCTTGGGATTGTATGTGTGATCCGCGTCCATGAAAACGACATACGGCGTCTCGACTCGCTCTATGGCTGTCTTGATAGCCCCCGCCTTTCCGATTCCGTGCTGATAGAGCACTTCGACACCATTCTCAAGGGCTGTCTCGGTCGTCATATCTTGGGAGTATCCGTCCACGACGAGAATCTTGTTGTATCCGTCTTCTCTAAGCTCCTCTATGACCGGACGTATGCCATCAGACTCGTTCAGCGTCGGCAATACCACTGTGACCTTGTCCTTGACGATGACGCCAAGGATCCGATCAGTCTCAATCTTCAAGTCCAGTCTCGCACCAAATGAGGACACGGCAGACAGGCGATCAACGATCTACGGCCTGACAGGCCGCTGTCGCTGCTTCCGCTCGCCTCGTACGGTACGCCCAACATCGTCAGTCTATCCCACTTCGTAATTCGCTTGTGGAGGGATCTTCTAGAAAAACATCATGTGGCTTCTGCGGGCGAATCTCACGCTCAAGTCCATTTCGTGCTGGCCGCTGCCAGTCACTTGACGTTCCCACGGCAACGCCCACGCGACGAGGGAGCTGAATCTGTGGATTTCGCTTAGTTCCATAGCGGGTATTCGTGTGGGTTCGTCGCTGTTGGGCCAGCGTTTCCACTCACATCTGCACGAAGTGTGGGAAACCGGGGTCGGTTCCTTTCCGCCCCGACAACTCCAGACCTGTCCACTGTGAACTGTGCTATGACAAGACCCATGAAGAGAGCGGACGGAAGCGCAGGGTTTTCCTGAGAACCTAGCCGAGCCGATCTGGGCGATTGCGGCTCAGAGCAGTCTGAGCAGTGCTAATCCTATGACGCCAACGGCTGCCGCTACAGCAATGAACCCTATCAAATGCACAAAGTCGGTCATTTCTCTGCTCATCGAGATCACATTGCACGTAGGGTTCCCTCCGGCGGAGATAGCCGTCATGTGACCGTTCATGCCGGACATGTGTAACAGAATTCAGGGACCAAAGCGTCCGCAAACAGGTAATCCAACGCACATCATCAGTGGGTGGCAGACGCAAGCAGCAAACGTGGGAGGTTTCGGCCGCGAAACGTTTTCCCTCTTGTAACCTGATTCTCTTCACCACGATCTCTCGCCCAACCCAAAGGCCTATGGCCTCTCTCCGGGACCGTAGTCTTCCGGTGTCGGAATCAAGTGGCTTCACCATAAATAGTGTAAGTCGATGCAAAAACGAGCCTTGTCGGGGTTGCTCGTCTTCTTGTTGTCTCGAGCAAGTTGTATGTGGCCTGCAGGTTCTGCTTGAACTGTTCGTCGGGATCATGTGCTCCTGCTCGCACCTCTGCGTCTGCGGCTAGGTGGAAAACTAGTTTGCTGTCAGCAAGTGCCCGCCTCGTTGCCTCCGTATCCGGCAAGTCACCTCTAACGAAATGGAACCGTGGATCCTGCATAGCCGACGATAGGTTCGCGACGTCTCCTGTGGAAAGGTTTTGACTCTCTCCTCGACTGAAGTCGGGAGATTCATGCTTCCTCATGCTGCGGACACTTCCCATTCCTGAGAGTTCCACTTCAGAAGCATAGGCCAAGCCATTGGCCTGCTACCGCTAACTGCGGCTACCT
>JBAVVE010000167.1:0-6830 GCA_049697135.1 Bathyarchaeia archaeon
CATTGCCTCTCAGGCAGACGCATTGCTGCACGTCGTTGACGCTTCAGGGAGCGTCGACGCGAACGGCAAGCTCACACGGCCAGGGTGGGGCAACCCAGTAGCAGATGTCTATGACATCGAAGAAGAACTGACTCGATGGTTCGTCAAAATCGTCGACAAGAGCATTTCGAAGGTACGTCGCCAAGGGAGCGAGAAGGATGTTGATAGGGCGGTATTCGAAGCGCTCGCTGGACTGAAAGTTCGTTTCGACCAAGTTCAACGATCCCTTCGTGAAACCGATCTCGTTGGCACGGAACTGAAGAACTGGAAGTCAGATGACATTGAACGATTCGCCAGCAAGATCAGGGACCTTGCCAAGCCGACCATGATCATAGCAAACAAGATGGATCTCGCTTACGCAGAACAGAACTACAAGAGACTGGGCCATGAATTTGGCAGGGCCCTTGTCACTCCGTGTTCCGCAGATGCTGAACTGGCTCTGCGCAGGGCAGAAGAGAAGGGCTACATCCGATACATTCCCGGTGAGGAAACCTTTCAAGTCCTAGCGCCCAGCAAGCTCACTCCCGAGCAATCCAAGGCACTCGTGTACGTTCAGCAGAGGGTATTCACCAAGTGGATAAGGACAGGCGTTCAGTTCGCGTTGAACTCCTGCGTCTTCAAGCTCCTCAATATGAACTGCGTCTACCCAGTGGAAGATGAAACAAAGTTCAGCGACAAGAAAGGGAACATCCTGCCTGATGTTCTACTGGTCCCCTACAATGCTACGCTGTCAGATGTGGCAGGACACATCCACACAGAACTCGCTCAGACTATGATTCACGGAATCGACGGGAGAACAGGCGTACGACTACCTGCTGACTACATTGTCAGGGATAGAGATGTGATCAAGATAGTTGCAGCCGCCGAACGGAGAACAAGACGCAGGGCCTAGTCGGAGAACACCTTCAACAGATCGGCCTTTGTGATTATTCCGATGACCTGTCCTCTCTTCATCACTAGTACAGCTGAGTGATACTGCAGAAGCGCCGAGATCAGGGATAGAGGCATCTTCTCGTCGATCTGCGGAAACGCTTCAGTCATCACCTTGGCCACTGGCATACTGGAAAGCTCGCGAGGACTCATCCCCGATACGATTCTATCCATGATCGCCTTCTCCGCGATACTTCCGACGATATGTCGTCCACCAAAGACCGGCAGTTGAGAGAAACCTGTCTCATTCATGATGGCTGCAGCTTTCGATACGGCGTCGTCTTCTGAGACTCCGATGACCCTAGGCTGGAGGAGATCCTTTGCTCGCAGTTCTTTCTCCCTTTGCAGCTTTTCAAGCGTGTCGAAGATGGATTTGGTCCTCAGGTACGAAGGCTCAGTCTTACCGGCCTCCACTTTCGCGATGAGGGATTGACTGACACCGGCAAGCCGTGCAAGCTGCTTCTGGCTCAATCCTAGAACACGGCGGCGTTTTGATATCTCCTCAAGCTTCGGAAGCATGTAGGCACCCGCTGAGGCTATTCCAGTTGGAATAGGTTCATCACAACTGTATTAATAGGTCATGTTGGTTGTAGTGGCCGCGAGGTTTCGTGATGACGAACATATCCGTCAATGCAACAAGCCAAAGCCCTGTGGAAGACCAGCCCATCGAGATAGTCGAGCGCAAGGGCAAGGGCCACCCCGATACCATATGCGACTCCATGATGGACAAGATCTCAGTTGCTCTAAGCGAGGAATACCTCAAGCGTTTCGGTGCGATCATGCATCACAACATCGACAAGGGACTCCTCGTCGCAGGCGAAGTTGAATGCAGATTCGGCGGAGGCAAAGTCATCGAACCGATGCTCATGGTTTTCGGTGACCGAGCCACCTTCATTGTTGGACAAGAGAAGATAGCAGTAGAGAGCATCGTACAAGATGCAGCAAAGAAATGGTTCCAACAGAACCTACGCTTCGTCGACCCAGACAAGCACGTGCGATATCAGATCGAACTCAAGAAAGGATCTGACGCGCTAACTGACATCTTCAATAGAAAAGACAAGTTCCTCGGTGCCAACGACACATCCGCAGCTGTGGGATTCGCACCTATGACCACGACTGAACGCATCGTTCTCGAGACAGAACGATTCCTCAACTCAGCCGACTTCAAGAAACGTCACCCTGAGGCTGGAGAGGACATCAAAGTCATGGGCATGAGAAAGAACAGGCACCTGGACCTGACCGTAGCAGTCGCTTTCGTCGATCGCTACGTGAACGATGAAGCAAACTACTTCAAGCGCAAGGATGAGGTCAAACAGGCAGTGCTCGACTTCGTGAATGCGAATGCTCACTTGGACTCCGTTGATGTGAACGTGAACACAGCTGATCGTCATGGAAGAGACCTTGCCGGACTTTACCTCACGGTACTGGGAACATCTGCGGACGGAGCTGACTGCGGACAGGTCGGAAGGGGCAATCGAGCGAATGGAATCATTCCTCTGAACCGTCCGACATGTTCAGAGGCTGCTGCTGGGAAGAACCCGGCCAGTCATGTCGGCAAGATCTACAATTTGCTCACATATCAAGTGGCGAATCGCATCCAACGTGAGACAACCGGAGTGCGAGAGGCGTATGTCTGGCTTCTGAGTGAGATCGGGCGACCGATAAACGAGCCCAAGATTGCATCAGTTCAACTCACCCTCGACCCTGGGACGACTTTGAAAGAGGTTTCGAGCAGCGTTCAAGATCTTGTTGTCGCGGAACTTTCGAACATCAACAAGTTCAGCGACGAACTTGCTCACGGGCGAATCCCAGTGTGCTGACGGTGAGCGGCTGAGTCTCCGATCAATCTGAGCTGCTTCCACCAGTTGACAGACCACATCGCTGGACTGTGAGGACTGCGATTCGGAATTGCCTTCTACACTGAAGCACGATGCAGCAGTCGCGTGGAGGAAAAGCCTGGCAGTACTAGTTGGGATTCTCCTTTTCTCCTACTTCCTTTCGATGGCCCTTGGTTTGCTTCTCTTCTACATGTCTCCTGGGGGCCTCGATGTGGCTTCGAGACAGGTTGTTGAGCTTCCGCTGAGCATACTCATGATTGTCAACTTTAGGATGCCGCTTGGAATCAGCGCAGCTGCCTTCTTCCTTGTCATGTGGTTTCTCTACGTCGCTGCCTTCGCCTGCGCTTGGTTCGACAGACAGGACTTTCCCTCTTCTTTCAAGGATCTTATGGCTCATTCTGATTTGCTGCGCTCAAACTATCTCGTAGTTCTGCCGCAACTGGCGTCTGCACTACTTGTGGCCGTTGTGCTGCTGCAGACACTGCAGGAATCAGCCGGAGTCCAGACCGGCGGAATCTCCTTCGAAAGTCCTTTCGTAGGCTTTCTTACGGTTTCGTACGCCCCCCTCTTGGAAGAGCTGAGCTACAGAATAACGACCGTAGGACTGTTCGATGCACTATATCTCCTGTGGAGCAAGAACCGCGTTGCCGGCGGCCAAGGACGTAGAAAGACAATCCATCTCGTGGCACTGACCATGTGGAATCCGGATAGAACAAAGGAATTACTGGGATTCAACACGATTCGCAATGACGGCCTCAGAAAGGGCATCTCGCGGTTTGAGTGGGTTCTGCTGGTCCTCACTTCGGGAGCCTTCGGGGCAGTTCACTACCTATCTGGAGGCGGATGGGAGATTGGGAAGATCTCGACAGCCATGCTTTCCGGCCTCGCAATGGGCATTGTGTATTTGCGGTACGGAGCATATGCTCCGATCCTGCTTCATTGGTTCTTCAACTACTATTTCGGGGCATTCGATCTCGCGTCGCAGTTGAACCTTGCAGGAGCAGACGCGATTGCTCTTGGGATCGAGCTCCTGAACCTTGGTGTCGGCACCGTTCTGCTCATCGTTGCGGTTGGAGTATCCGTTGCGAGAGTCTGGGCATCCAGCGGACGAGCAAGGCAGGTTAAGGGAGACTGTGTCGGAAGATCTCCGAATGTTTGATAAGGAGTCAGACATGGAACCCATCCTAGTGCAGGTGTCGGAGTGTGTATCACCGCCAAGTTCATACGCGTCTATAGGACTCGCCGCCGGCACGACGATCACGACTGAGCAAATCTCGAGTGGGAGGACTTCTCGCAATGAACGCTGACACTGAAGCGTCGGCTTTTGACGCACGTAAAAGGTCCGGGGAGAATAACTTGCGTTTGCCCACGAGGTACGACCAGTCTGAGCTCGAGGCTGCTTTGCAGAAGAAGTGGGAAGAACTGAGCGTCTACCACTTCGACCGTAGTGACCAGTCGAGACCGACTTACTCGATTGACACACCTCCTCCCTACCCCAGCGGAGAATTCCATATGGGGAACGCTCTCAACTGGTGCTACTTCGATTTTGTCGCTCGTTACAAGCGAATGAGAGGGTTCAATGTTCACTTCCCTCAGGGATGGGACTGTCATGGTCTTCCAACAGAAGTCAGGGCGGAACGCACCTACAACATCAAGAAGCGAGAAGTGTCGGTTGACAAGTTCCGAGAGATCTGTGTGAAGCTCACAACCGAGTACATAGAGAAGATGAAGATGGCGATGCAGTCGATGGGTTACTCTATCGACTGGAGCCTCGAGTATCGCACAATGGATCCTGATTACTACAAGTTGACCCAACTTTCATTTCTTGAACTCCTGAAACGTGGATTCCTCTACAGAGGAGAGCACCCAGTCAACTGGTGTCCAAGATGCGAAACCGCCATCGCTGAAGCTGAGGTTGAATACATTCACAGTGAGGGTACGCTGATCGACATCAGGTTCTCCACAGACAAGGGCAGCCTTATCGTCGCGACTTCACGACCTGAGCTAATACCCGCATGCGTAGCACTTGCAGTGAACCCCACTGATGCACGTTACGTCAACTTCGTTGGGAGCGAAGCCGTTGTTCCCGTTGTGAATCGCAGAGTCCCCATATTGACAGATGAACTCGTTGATGCAACCTTCGGCAGTGGAGTGGTGATGATATGCACATTCGGAGACAAAACCGATGTACTTTGGCAACACAAGCATAGTCTTCCAGTCGTGAAGATTCTCGACAGTCAGGGGCGCTTGACGGAGGAGGCGGGAAAGTACGCTGGGCTTTCCACATCGAAAGCTCGAGAAGCTATCGTTCGTGACCTGAAAGAAGCCTCGCAAGTGGGAGGATCAAAACCGCTCAGTCGAGAGATTGGCACTTGTTGGAGATGCCATACTCCCGTCGAGATCCTCTCCGCACCACAATGGTTCATGAGAACCAAAGACATGACAGATCAGATCATCGAGCAGACAAACAAGGTCACATGGGTACCAGACTTCTCCAAGAACAGGATGATAGACTGGGCGAAATCGCTTGACTGGGATTGGGTGATCTCGAGGCAGAGATCCTTCGGAACCCCGATACCAGTTTGGCATTGTCGGCAGTGCGGCGGAATACTTCCAGCCGAGAAAGAATGGCTGCCAGTGGACCCACGATCGCAGTCGCCGCAAGCAGCCTCGTGCGCGAGCTGTGGATCGCATGAGTTTGTTGGCGATGCAGATGTCATGGACACGTGGATGGACTCCTCCATAACATGCGCTGTGCACGCTGGATGGCCGGAGAAGCTGACGGAATTCGAGAGACTATTTCCAGCCGATCTGCAACCAAACGGTTTGGATATCATTCGTACCTGGGACTATTACCTGATGGCAAGACACCTTGCGATGTTTGGAAAGCCACCGTACAAGACGGTGCTCGTGAACGGGATGGTTCGAGGTGCCGACGGCAGAATGATGCACAAATCGTACGGGAACTACGTAGAAGTCACGGAGGCAGTGAAGAAATATGGAGCGGATTCCGTGAGACAGTGGGCAGCCGCCGGCGGATCCACAGGATACGACATCCCATACAGATGGGCTGATGTTGAATACGGCCGCAAATTCCTCACGAAACTCTGGAATGCTGCCCGGTTGATACTGTCATCGCTTCAGGATTACGACCCTGATCTCCCCGCTCCAGAACTTGATCTGCTAGACAGATGGTTGCTGAGTAAGCTCAACAATCTGGTCAGAGCGTCAACGGATGCGTTTGAGAACTTCCAATTCAGTGTTGCTACAGACTCCGCGCGTAACTTCACGTGGCATGATCTCTGTGATCAGTACCTTGAAGCCGCCAAGTACAGATTGTACTCAGACAACCGCGAGGGCGCCGAGAGCAGGAGAGCTGCACAATACACCCTCTTCCGCACTCTTGATACTGTTCTGAAGCTTCTTGCCCCGATTTGCCCGCACATCGCCGATGCTCTGTACAGTGAACTGTGGCGCGACCACCTCAAGCCTAGGAGCATTCACGCCAACGCCTGGCCACAGGTGAACGAGCAACTCATTGACGACGAATCCGAAAAGCAAGGATCGACTCTGGTTCGGTTGCTCTCAGAAATACGCCGCATGAAATCCGAGAAGCGTCTGTCAATGAAGGCGCCCATCAAGAAGCTGAAGATCAAGGCAGGGGAAGAAGCGGCGAAGATACTGAGCCGCCACATCGATGCGATTTGCCAAATCGCTGTTGTTCAGAACGTGGAGATTGTGCAGATCAAGCCAGCAACTGGTAAACCGGAATTGGAGAGAGAACCCGAATTCCAGTTAGCTGCGGAATTCTAGGCGCGAAGTCTTTAATACGGAAACTCGTTTTGTTAGGACAGCGGTTTACCATGAAAGTATCTGAATTGACGCCGGGGATGAGACGGGTCGAAGTGGAAGGCAGAATAGTGGAGAAGGGGGAGCCGAGGCAGGTTCAGACCAGGTTTGGTGAAACCAGCAGAGTCGCCGACGCAGTCTTGACAGATGATTCTGGTTCGATCAAGATGTCGC
>JBAVVE010000168.1:0-2927 GCA_049697135.1 Bathyarchaeia archaeon
CTGACGAAGATCTACAAGATCGGCTCCGTCGATTTCCCAGCCCTCGATCATGTGGACCTTGAGATCGAGGCCGGCGAGTTCATCTCGATCGTTGGGCCGTCTGGAAGCGGCAAATCCACTCTACTCAACCTGCTCGGCGCACTGGACCGACCGACCTCAGGTCATGTTTACGTTGAAGGCTCGGATCTGTTTCGCAAAGACGAGAACCAGCTCGCAGACTTCAGGAACATCAAGCTCGGGTTCATCTTTCAGGCACATAACCTGCTGATGCGGACTTCGGTTATTGCGAATGTTGCGCTCCCGGCCGTGATTGCTGGAGAGTCCAAGGCGAAACGCATGAAGCGAGCACGCGAGCTTCTGGAAAAAGTCGGCCTCGGCGCCAAGATCAATCGGAAACCGACTGAACTAAGTGGGGGGGAACAGCAGAGGGTCGCTGTCGCACGTGCATTGATGAACGAGCCCCTAATCGTCCTCGGTGATGAGCCTACAGGGAACCTTGACACAAAGACCGGTGCTGAGATTGTTGCGCTCATGAAGAGCATCAACCAGGAACGCGGCACAGTATTCATCCTTGTAACGCACAACCCAGAAGTCGCTAACGAGACACAGCGCGTAGTACACCTGAGAGATGGGCGGATCAGTCAGGTGGAGGTGATGCCCGCTTGAATGTGCCTGACCTGCTCGGCTACTCACTCGGCGCCATGAGGGAGCGAAAACTACGCGCTATTCTAACGATTGCGATGGTTGTGATCGGCGCGGGACTGATGACTGCACTCAACGGTCTCACCACGGGCATGTATCAGTACATTGGTGACCAGTTCGGGACGCTCGGCGCGAACGTTGTCATGGTCCTGCCAGGTATGGATTCGACTACGCGGATCACGGAGCAGACGGCCTCTGTCATCAGGCAGATCAATGGCGTGAAGATCTCTATTCCCTATGTGCAGAAGGTAGCGACCGTTCAGTCAGCGGGCACAACGGCGTCGATACTAGTTACAGGCTCGGATCAGAGATACTTGAACGAGATCTTTCCAAACCTGAAAGTGGAAGAAGGAACTCTTGTTTCGCCCCAGGATTCCATAGGCATCGTGTTGGGACACTCCGTTGCATATCCTCCTGACAAACCCAGACCGTTTGCACGGCTTGGAAGCGTTGTGATGGTCTCATTCACGACCGTCAAAGAGAGACAACAGGTGACTGTGAAACGGAGCTTCGTCGTGAGAGGAATCCTGGCAGAGATGGGTACGTCCGGAATGTTCCTTCCAGTCGACAAGATGGCATTCATGTCGCTTCCAGCAGCAACCTCATTCTTCGACACGGCAGGCGACTACAGCGGCGTGAATGTGATCACTTCAGGCCCTGAGAAGGCCGAGCAAGTCGCCGTCGAGATCCGACGTCTGTACGGAAGATCCTTCGAGGTCTACACTTCCAAGACCATGATCCAGCTAATCCAGAACATACTTGGAGCCTTCTCGATGTTCCTCGGTAGCGTCGCATCCGTGTCTCTGATAGTCGCCTCCGTCGGAATCTTCGCAGGCCTCTACACTTCCGTCATGGAAAGAACCAGAGAGATCGGCTTGCTCAAAGCCATTGGATTCAAGAAGCGAGGAATACTTGGCGTCTTTCTATGTGAAGCCACTCTCATAGGAATCATTGGAGGACTCCTCGGTGACCTGCTCGGAGTAGGTTTAGGCTACGGCATGGCCGTCATCGCAGGACAGGTGAGAGGCGAATTCACCGGAGAAATAGCCGAGGGGTCCGCAATCTCTTACGTTCCACCTGTATTCACGGTCGAGAACTTTCTCTTCATTATGGCATTCTCGATCGTTGTAAGCATGCTCGCCGGCGCATATCCTGCATGGAGAGCTTCCAGACTGGACCCGGTCGTCGCACTCCGTAAAGACTAGCACAATTTCTACGGCTCTTCCGGAATCTACTTCACAAGGACCGATGGACAGTCCATCAGAATCCCAAGTGGAGACGATCTGCAAGCATCTTGGGAAGTCCCTTTGAGGTTATCTTGCCTGCCGCCGCATCGATGTCGTAGCTGGCTCGGCGTATCTGAAACCTCGTTCTAGCGGATAGATCAAGTATGGCGTAGCTTGCTCGAGGGTCCCAATCCCTAGGTTGACCCACGCTCCCGGGATTTGCGATCAGTTTCGGGCCAAACTCTTGACTGAATGGGACGTGGGTATGCCCGAGCAGGAGAATGCTTCCTCCGGATTCGTCAAGCATTCCTCTCAAGACGAACTCGGCGGCGCTCGGGTAGACGTATTCCATCAAGGGATCTCTTGGACTGCCGTGAGCGAGAGCAATCTTGACTCCATCCACGGTGAAATCGCCCTTTGACCGTAGGCTTGAGATGTAGTGCAGATTCTCAGGTGAGATCTGCCTGCGCGTCCATTCAATAGCTTCCACCGCATGGTGAACAAACCCCGACGTGTCCCCTGTCGAGACTGCATAGTCATGGTTTCCCAAGACTACTGCATCTGGCTCGAGGGATCTGATTTCTGAAACAACTTCGTTGGGCTGAGCACCGTAGCCGACGAGATCTCCCAAGCAGAAGAACGCATCATAGTCGCCCATCGACGAGAGGACAGCCCGGAGGGCGTCGTAGTTTGAGTGTATGTCAGATACTACCGCGATTCGCACTGCCTACGCACTCTCACCCATTCGAAAACGCACTGATAGGAATGAATGTACATGTTGAAATGTGAGCCTTTCGTGTTGAATAGCGAAGGGACCGAGCTCGATGCCTCGACTGGAATCCAAAGACGCAAAGTTCGAACGTGACGACGTGACTTTCCATGCCAGCTTGCTCACGCTCGAGAACGCCATTCTCATCTTCTTCTATGAAGGAACAAGCAAACTTGGCACAGTCGCGCTGGCTATGCCGGGAATCGGAGAGGAGAAAGCCGGTCGATCGT
>JBAVVE010000169.1:0-5614 GCA_049697135.1 Bathyarchaeia archaeon
AGCTATGGTGCTTGCCTTGCTGACAACTATGACATTCCTGACGACACCTTTGCCAGTGTACCCCGAGGTTATCCATCGACTCATTGGGACGGCCACGTTCCATGGAACGTCGCTGACTACATTGCTGGCTGGCCGAATGGTCAGTACACCCTTGAGGCTTTCGTGACAGGCTACACAATGGACGAAGCTGACGCATACCAGCGCACATTCTCAATGGTAGGGTCAAACTACAACCTGCAATTCGACCTCCGCAGAAGCAACTGGATAGAAGTTACATTGCACCACCAGGACTGGATGCCGGTCGCCGGCTTCCCGCTCTCAGGACCCACAACCGTCACCCTGACCGCTGAAGACGTAGCTGGCAACGAGAGGGGAGTCATGGCATTCCTCGCGACCACAGCGATGTCTGCCGATGGCGACCTCGATGGCGCGGACGGCAGCAACTACTACAATGCTAACGTAGCTCCAGCTCTTGTGAACCAAGTCGATGTCTACAATGGTGGGCTCGTGATCGAGGGCTGGAACGCGGTCTTCCCGAACGTCGGAGACCGAACCTCAGCTCGCGACATCAACAAGAAGGACTATGGACTGAATCCAACTGCCTCGACGCACTCCGCTGGCCAAGTCACCTTGGGCGGCAACCCGTACACAATCCGCCTCTACATGGCCGACATGGGCATACCCTACTGGCCTGACCTCGACGCCAACGGCTTCCCAGCTTGGAACGCAACAGGCTGGTACACAATCCTAGGCGGCGATCCACAGACCAGCGTCTACCTCTGCAACAGCCCAGTACCGCTCAGCTTCATAATCGTCAACGCCCGCGTCTGGATCAGTCTCCGGTCGGTAGACTTTGAAGTCCCCGCGCACTCTCGACCCTGGACGTTCCCAGGCAGCGAGATATACGTGGACTTCGTCAACTCAGCCGGTGACGTCGTTGACTCGCTCGACCCAACAATCTACGGACTCTTCCAAGATCCGGGTTGGTGGAATGCTACATACGGCGCCAACAACCTTGCTGGCAACCAATATTGGCAGATCCCAGGAGTCGACTATGTTCCTCCAGGAGCCGCACCGGATGGCTATGCCGTCCACGGTTGGGGATGGTCCCCATACGATGTTGACAACCTGAACATCCCTGGCATGCACGAGCACCTTGGCGTATGGTACTTTGGAACCGACTATTGCAGCCCCACGATCAACGGAGCTTACCCGATCTACAGAGCTCTAATCGACAGGCGCTCCACAAGACTTCCTGCAGATCAATACACGTTCAACGCCTACACCCACGGCTACGTGATGCGCAGATCCTACACGATGCAGATACCCACTGCGGGCGCTGCGGACATCGAGGCTGACCTGATCCAAGGAGGACAGATACGAGTCACCACGGACTTCTACCATGAAGGAATCGCGACAGGATTCCACGGCTTCATATACGTTGAAGTCTTCGACTCTCAGGACAACCTTGTCGGCGCATCCATCTATGGACAAGCACAGCCCAACGTCTTCACGAGAATGGGCCACGGCGGTGCCTACCTAGAGTACGCTGGCTGGCCATACAGAGCCGGCGCTGCGAACTTGGACCATATGGTAGTTCAGGGACCCGCACAGGGAACCGGCCTGAACTTCTGGAACGGAACAACCACTCCATGGCAGCTGAACGCAGCGGACTACGAGGCTGAGAACGGCCACTATCTTGCAAACTGCGACGCGTTCCCGTCATGCAGCTACTCCCAGAGAGCCTACTACGCTTGGCTGTTCCACACAAACGGATGGCCACCTATCGCACCGGCACCTGTCGTAGGTTTCCCCAATGCAACTTGGGCGGACTGGATGGGCTTTGCTCCACCGTACTACACAGTCAACCAAGACTGGTGGTTCCCAGGCAACCGCGTTGACATGGACCCAGGCACTGGTCAGTCCTTCGACATCTACGGCTTCTACCAGTACTACGGCAACCCGATGCGAACGTGGGCTGGCGGTTGGCCAACGAACGATGCAACAGGACAGATGGACTATGGCTTGAAGGGCAGCGTTGACATCCCAGGATGGGAAGGCAGCGGTGGAGGCCTCTACAACGTCAAAGTATGGGCTTTCGATCCGCGCGGACCCAACAATGCAACCGAGCTTGCTGGATGGACTGACGACTGGCGCATGTACTCCATGGGATGGCCTCTAGAGAACATCGAAGTACCGTGGGGAGGAGCCGTTGAGCTCTACGTGCCAATGAACAACATGGCAAGCCTCCGCGGAACCATCCGATGGTTCGACATGTTCGGCAACCTCAGAGCACTGCCCTGGGCACAAGTAAGCGTGTCTCCAGGACCATCAACCGACACTGTCCCAGCTTACTCAGCTGGATTCGGCGGTGCTGGTGCTGGTACGAGCGACCCGTCAGGCGGCTTCATCATGTGGCTACCCGCGGGCGCGCATGACGTCAGTGTCTCTACAAGCGAGGCTCCAGGAGTCTGGAGTGGTTCGTCACCGACAACGAACGCTGATTACACAGTTGTCGTCTCACCCGGCTGGGTGGGCGGCGGCGATAGTCAGCTTTCGACGTCCGGTCTACCAATTCCAGAGATTCCGTCCGCATTGCTGCCACTAGGCCTGTTCGCTGCACTTGCAGCGTCAGCCTGGCTGCTACGCAAGAGAACCATCAACGCACCGATACTACTGAAGTGAAAGGGATCGCACGTAGATCCCTTTCCCCTTTCCTTTTTTTGGATTCTACCGCCTAGCGTGAGCTAGGATTCACGATGGATTTCAGCAAGGGAACCGTTTATTTGGAGTGTCACGTTTTGTGCCGTGACATGTGGGGGGAACCGTGAAAGCTGTGCTCACAGCCATCCTGCTGTTGACAGCGGTGCTGGGTCAGAACCTGGCGGTTTCCTGCGGTGCCGCCACTATTACTCTGTCCGCAGTTGCTGATGGTTACGCGGACAGCAAGTATCCGCGGTCGGCGTATGGGCGTGTTTCTGCACTATATGTGGGCAACAGCTACGATCACGCTCAGAACCTGTGGGGGTCTGAGCGGATTTACATTCGCTTCGATCTTTCGCAGATCCCGAGAGGTCGATCCATAGTCGGAGCCACACTTCGGCTCTGGCAATATTATGCACCGAATATCCAACAGGAGTACGAGGTCCACCGCGTACTGGAAGACTGGAATGAGGCCACCGAATGTTGGGACAATCAGCCCAAGTGGTCGGACATCAAGACATCAAGCGCGATTGCGCCGCCCGTCGTTGAGGTACCTGTTGAGTGGGATATCACCAGCGACGCAAGGGCATGGTACAGTGCAGAAGCCCGCAACTACGGGGTGATGATCAAGGTTGCAGAAGAGAAGCATGTCGCAGAAGCCTCCTCGGGCTTCTGGGCAAGGGAGTATCCAGCTGAAGAGTGGAAGCCGATGCTTGTTCTTGCGCTCCAGGGAGAGTCAACACTCACATACACGGTCACACTGGCCGCGAGCGGGCTTCCTGCAGGTGTCACCTCCACAGCCACAGTCGACGGAAAGTCATCCATCTCGATATCCTCAACTGCAATCGATATGATATTTGACAGTGGAACCGCTCACTCGATTACAGTGACGCGAGTCGTCGCCACTACCAACACAACAAAGTACGTATGCGCCGACAACCAGCTCCAAGTGTCCGAGACAATGTTGCATGTGTTCACCTACACGCCCGAATATTGGGTCACCTATTTCGGGAAACCCAGCAACCTCTTCCAGACCCCGCCGAATGGCTGGTATCCCGGAGGCAGCACCGTCACGGTCAACCGTACCGGTGCAGACTACATCGACATCGATCCCGGAAGACGGCTTATCTTTGACGGGTGGTACGTCAACTCTGAGAAGGTCAACGAGATGCCCAGCTGTGCTTGCCGGAAGGTCGAGCCGGCAATCATCCAAGTGAATGGCCCAGCGACGATCGAAGGGCGTTACAGGACCGAGTACTACCTCAATGTCACAAGCCCAATGGGCAGCACTCAGGGCTCAGGCTGGTATCCGGAAGGAAGCGCAGTATCTTTCTCTCTGGACAGGAGCGAAGTCCCGGCTCAGGGAATTCTGGGCCTCATCGGTCTGAAGTGGATCCTCGTCGAATGGAATGGGTCGAGCAGTTTTCTGGGATTTCCAGCTGGCACGCAGGGTTCACTGGTCCTCGAGGATCCCACGAACCTTGTAGCGGTCTGGCGTGAGGATTGGAGTGTTCCGCTTCAGTACGTCGGACTTCTCGTTGCAGCAATAGCTGTTGTCCTTGTGATTGTTGCGTTTCGTGTCAGACGGCGAGGAGCAGGCAATCGGATGTCAGAGGCGACACTCGGTCGAAGCGGGAAATCCTCTAGATCTTGAATGATCCATTGCCGTAGTAGAATATCGAAGGCCAAGTGGCAGTGCTGCCGTGGCTACGGTACAAGTAGGTGTACAGCAAAGGGCTCGCTTCCTTCACTGAGTAACCTTGGGCGAGATAAGACAGCCACTTGAAGGAGAGTGCGTCGATCCGGCCCCACCCCAGAGGATACGCGTCGTAGTATCCGACGTAGACTGCGGCACCAGCTGTGAGGAACGCTTGGGAGAGATCTACTGAGTAGCCGTCTATTACAAAGATCATCCCGTTGCGAATAGTACCTGCGGGATAGTTGTGCTGGATGAACTTTGAGCTGAATCCAAGGCACGCTCCGATCTCAATCTCACGGTCAGAAATCTCTTGTGCATATGTCTTGCGAGCCTGATAGGTGACAGGTTCTCCTGAACAGTAGTAGCTGAATCCTTCGTGAGCGAACGAATCCGTTCTCAGGATGATTAGGTCGTAGTTGCCAAGCTGGCTCATCAGGAATGTGATTGAGACATTGTCATCGAAGATGACGTCGACAGCATAGCCCGCCCCCTTGAGCAACGAGACGTAGTCTTCCAATTGCCAAGTCGGCCTCCAGTCTTCCATTGGAGAAAGAAAGGCGGCCCGTTTATCAGATCCTGTGAACAATGGACTGGCACTTGCTCCGGCAATACTAGCGCATATCGTAAAGAGGCAAAGAGCAGCGAGCAGGGTTGTCTTCAACGCCATTCCACATCCTTCTGGACTGTGCTTTCTCGATGCTTGTGGAATAAGTCGTCTTCCACATCTTGGCCTCAATGTCGCCTCGGCCAGGCCTAGTCTCTTTGCATGAACGAATGAGGGGCTGGTTCGGCGTTGACACGAGCGCCTCAAATCATGAAGAACTGGCAAACGTGATCCGCGCTT
Organism: Bathyarchaeia archaeon; assembly: GCA_049697135.1. GTDB lineage: Archaea > Thermoproteota > Bathyarchaeia > 40CM-2-53-6 > 40CM-2-53-6 > CAVPLU01. The sequence goes on from JBAVVE010000169.1 coordinate 5,247, forward strand.
GCGGTTGTTGGCAAAATGACGGGTTGAGTACTAGTGCGCATCTGGTTTGTGCGGAAAAGAGATACTCTTGGATGGCAAAAATACACACGAGCGCGTCAACGCGGAACAACGCCAGCCCACAAGGGGCGTGAGAATTCTCGTTCAATGGTTCCATGTTGGTGATCCGTGGCCAACTCCTTGACGTCCTGCTTCTAGCTCTGGTGGCAAGCAGGGCATCGGCGCCCCTCGCTTGGGCCTACGCAACCGGGACTCATTCATGGGCTGTCGCAGTTTCACCTGATTGCCGGTATGTCATCGGCGGAAGCGACGACATGCGTTCATATTTCTTCAGGACCGATCCTGGCGGTGTTCGTTCATGGACGTATTCC
>JBAVVE010000170.1:0-5240 GCA_049697135.1 Bathyarchaeia archaeon
GAACTGAGCACGGCAACGCGGTCCTTGAGAATGCCGTCGCGGGAGTCGGCTGCAAACCTGTACGCCTGCAATAATGCTGCGGGGCCGAGGTATCTCTTCCCGGTCCATACACTGGGACAAGAAGAGTAGCAGGCAGCGCACAGTATGCAATCGGTTGAGTCGTTGATCTTGCTTCTCTGCTTTGGAGATTGAATCCATTCCTTCTCTGGCGGTGGCTTGATCGGCACGACGTACGGTTTGACTATGTTGTACTTCTCGAAGAACGTAGTGAGATCGACCACTAGGTCTTTGATGATCGGCATGTGGGGAAGAGGCTGCACGATCACCTCGCGCCCAAGCTCTGAGATCAGTGTTGAGCAGGCGAGCCTGTACTTGCAATTGATGAACATGGCGCAGCTTCCGCAGACGGCGCTCCTGCATGAGTATCGAAACGCAAGCGAGTGATCCTGATTCTCTAGTATCTGGAACAGGGCTTCGAGCACAGTCGTGTCCTTCCCGGCCTTGACTTGGAAGGCTTCGTAGTGTGGTTCCTTCATCTTCCCCGGATCATGTCGCAGAATCGCCAGTGATACCGTGTCGCCGTTCTTCCATTTTGTCAATACTTCCTCGCCTCCGGCTTGTATCGCGTGATCTTGACATCTGAGTAGTCTAGCTTCGGGCCAGTCGGCGTGTAGTGTGCGAGCGTGTGCTTGAGGAAGTGTTCGTCGTCTCGCTGTGGGAAGTCCAAGCGGACATGTGCACCTCGACTTTCCTTCCTGGCGAGAGCTGAGGCTGTAATTATCTCGGCAAGTTCGAGCATCGCTTCTACTTCGAAAGTCCGTATTAGATCCAGGTTGAAGACATTGCCAACGTTGACTGGTCTGAGCTGAGTGAATCTCTCTCTCGCCCCGCGGATCTGCCTCAGCGCTTCTTCGAGATCTGAACCTGACCTGAACATGCCCACTTTCTGAGTTAGGATAAGGCGCACCTCATCGCGCATTGTGGCTGGGTCTTCAGTCCCGTTTCCCTTCTGCAAGGCCTCGATTCTCTTCTGTTCTCTCTCCAAAGATGATCGAACGAGTCCTTCGTCGGCTCTGTTGGGCAGCGACTTCGCAAACTTTGCAGCCTTGTCGCCAGCGACCTTACCGAAGACAACGCAGTCGAGCAGGGAGTTTCCACCGAGCCTGTTGGATCCGTGTACGCTGATACATGCGCATTCTCCGGCGGCGTACAATCCCTTGAGCGGTGTCTCGCAGTTCAGGTTGCAGTCTATTCCGCCCATCGTGTAGTGAGCGGCTGGACGGATCGGGATTGGCTTGTCGATCGGGTCGAGCCCACCGAAGAGGAGACAGATCTCACGTATTCCCGGCAGTCTCGTCATGATCTTCTCTCTACCGAGGTGGCGCAGGTCCAAGTGCACGTATGCGTTTTCGAAAGCTCGGCCTTCATCGATCTCTTTCTGGATCGATCTGCTGACTATGTCACGTGGAGCGAGTTCCATGGCCTTCGGAGCGTACCGTTCCATGAAGCGCTCTCCCTTGGCGTTGACCAAGTAGCCACCTTCGCCGCGAGCTCCTTCAGTGATGAGTATGCCGTTCGGGTACAGCCCCGTCGGGTGGAACTGGACAAACTCCATGTCTTTCAGAGGTACGCCCGCCCGATATGCGATCGTCATTCCGTTACCGGTGTTGATCATCGAGTTTGTGGAGATGCTGTATATCCAAGCCAGACCCCCGGTCGCCAAGATCGTTGCCTTTGCGGCGATCGGAACAAGCTCACCCGTCCTAACGTTCAGTGCGATGACTCCTCGGCACGATTCCCCGTCGACGATAAGTGATGTCACGAAGTATTCCTGATACTCCTTGACGTCCCTCTTCACTGTCTGCTCATATGCAGTTTGCAGGAGGTAGAGTCCGGTTCTGTCTGCACCGTAGCAGGTTCGAGGATAGCCGGCTCCACCGAAAGGTCGTTGAGCGATCTTTCCTTCATCTGTTCGGCTAAAGGCGCATCCACAATGATCGAACTCGAATATGCATCCTGGCGCCATGCTCGTCATGAGTTCTGCGGCATCTTGGTCAGCTAGGAAGTCGCTTCCCTTCACCGTATCGAAGGCGTGCTTCTCCGGGGTGTCATCTCTGCCTTTCTCAGCGTTTGCGAGTGCGGCGTTTATTCCACCTTGGGCAGCCTTTGTATGCGATCGCAACGGATGCACTCGACTTATCACGGCAGTGTCAATGAGCGCTGAAGCTTCGATAGCTGCTCGGAGGCCGGCGAGTCCACCGCCAACGATGATCACGTCATGCTGAAACATCATTCAGGCACCTCGGCTTATCCTCCGACGATCAGGGGCCAAAGCCCGTGCATTCCGAACAACAGTGAGGCGACACCGACGAGTAAGAGGATCATGGTCACGAATTTCCTTCCCTGAGTTCCGACATTGAAATCTAGGATTACAGTTCGCACGCCGTTGAGGCCATGAAACAACGCGAGCCCTAACAGGATAACTCCGAGTATCGCTCGCAATGATGCCGGGGCTTGCCCAAAATTGGCCAGCCAAAGATGCACTCCAAGAACGACCACGAGCAGTACTGCGGTTATTCTCTGGAATAGCCAGAGCCAAACATTCGTGGGCGAGGGACGAGCAAGATGCACGATCAGATTCCTCCTATTAGAGGAAGACCGTAGAAGATGACGAGCCCGCTCACGACGACACCTATGGCTACTAGGATCCAGAAGATGACCTTGTGCGAGCGGAGACCGACACCGACTCCCATGTCGAAGAGTACGATACGGATTCCATTCATGCCGTGGAACGCAATTATGCCGAGCATGATGAGGTCAATGGCGAGGACGGTTCTGTCCACCGACCAGAAGGGATTCCTCAGACCGTCCAGCATTGTGAAGAGCGGCCCGCTCAACGCGAAGTTCGCCTGAGAGATCGCGACCACGTGGGCAACCACAAACACGACAAGGGCTAATCCGGATATCCGTTGTATCAGCCAAGCCCAGATTCCCAAGCGCATATTTCGCGGGTTGAGTTCCCCGCCTCTTCCAAGTATCTGCGCGATTCTTCTAGTCATAGAAGATCAATCTCCCAGCATACAATATGATTCCGAAAGTGACTAGGATCAGACCGGTGAAAACACCGAAGATCCGTTCCAGACCTGCCATGCCAGATGTGTACGCTCCGATCAGAAACGCGATTTCGATGACCAGAAACACAACTAGCAGGACGAGCCACCATACTGATATCGAAACGGCACGACCCCGGCTGCTTTCACTCAAGCATCTTCACCCTCCGCTTGACTCTGCCCGCCGTACGCTCGCTTGAATAGACCATTCGGCTGAGGATCAGAACCGAAACCACGGTGACAACGAGATAGCCCGCACCAGCCAATGCCTCCAGCATTGAGGCCGCTCCTTGCAGTGCACGTGGAGCCAGCGATGTGAGCTGCGAGACTGAATAGGTTGCGATGATGAAAACAGCGATGAAAGCGAACATCCACAATACTCCGACACGCTTAGACACGGCGTCTACTTCCTCCTGATTCTCCTTTGGCGATAGGCACCAATGAGTAGGGCCATCGCTGAGATGCCATTGACCACGAGGAGCAGAACGATGACCTTCGGGTCGGAGAACATCGCAACCTGGCCTGGTGTCGCGTATCCGTAGGCTGTCAAGAAGAGAAATTGAAAGGCGACAACGAACACAGCCGCCATCATGAGCGGCCTATCCTTTGGCGCTCGCTCGGTTCCCCTATCAATGAATGGAACTAGCACGAGGAGTATCGCAAGGATCGAGAGCAGAGCGACTCCATGCACAGGCTGGACTCCTTGTGTCTTGAGGAACTGGTAGACGCCCATGAAGTACCATTCCGGTTCTAGGATTTGAGGCGGGTTCAACGGATCGTACTTCTCCGCAAGCTTCGTTGGGAATAGCGACGCGAAGATCACAGTCAGTCCGAGTAATGCGAATGCGAGAGCGATCTCGCTCAGGAGATGGTTCGGGAAGAAGGGAATCTCTTCCTCAGACGAGTGCGAAGACTCAGAGTGGGCCTGAGATTCCATGCCTTTTCACCATCCAGAAGTGGACCGCCATCAGAACAATCATCAATCCAGGCACGAGCAACACATGAGCCGCAGTGTAGCGTGACAATGTCTCGGCCTGACTTCTGCCCCAGAGAACTGATCCGAGCAGCGATCCAAGATACGGAATCGATGTTGCGATTCCTTTCCCAACGCCTGAGGCACCGACTGCTTCCTGATCCCACCTGAGAACGTATCCCGTGTATCCGGCGCCCAACGTCAGCAACCCCAAGACGACTCCTGCAATCCAGTTCAGTTCACGCGGAGGCTTGTATGAGCCGGTGTAGTACACTCTCAACATGTGCAGGATTGCGAGGATGAGCATGCCGTTTGCGCTGTAGAAATGAACGCTCCTTACCAGCCAACCATAAGGCATAGTCTTCGTGATCGCCTTGACACTCTCGTACGCTCCGTCTGGCGTCGGAACATAGTACATGGCGAGCAGTATTCCAGTGACTGAGAGCACGACGAAGAGAAGGAATGTGGTTCCTCCAAGACAGTAGATCGGGCTTAATGCGTGGCGTGGCACTCGGCTCGTGATGAATGGCTCAATCTTCGTTCTATCCACGAGCCAACCCCAGAAACGTTTCATCCAGGAGGGTTTCGACAAATGGACGCCTCCCTATTCCTCACCATAGAGCGGAAGACCGCTCTCGTAACCGTTGGCATATATGTCCCCGTTCGTGTCGATCTCAAGCTTGATCTTGGGCATCGGCCTCAGCGGAGGTCCTTCTAGGACGCCTCCGTTTGCAGGACTGAAGACCGCACCGTGACAAGGGCAGAAGAGATTCTCCTTTCTGCTCTCCCAACCTCTGATCGGCTCTTGGTCAAAGCGGATTTGGCATCCGAGGTGTGTACAAAGAGTATCATATGCGACAAAGTCGCCTGATGCAAGGTGGATGAGCACTGCTGGCCTGTCCTCGCGAGGGTACGTGAAGAGAAGACTCGTTCCTGCTGCAACGTCGCTCGTGTTCGCGATCTTCATTCGCTGATAGGAGGCCGAGCCTTCTTTTCTCTCGAGAAGGAATGCACTCAACCGTCCAAGAGGAAAAAGTACAAGCGCGCCAGAGAAAACCATCAAGGCTTTCAGGAATCTCCTTCTTGCAGTGTCGGCAGTTCTCTCTCCGCTTCCAGATGACGATTCAGTCACCAGCGTGAAGTCATTACTCCAACAT
>JBAVVE010000171.1:0-6616 GCA_049697135.1 Bathyarchaeia archaeon
AAGGTCAATCTGATCGTGGGCACGACTAACAACCACGCCGCGATAAGCATCTCAATCAAGCAGGCAGCGCAGGGTCTCATCAAGAAAGGAAATGTCTCAGAAGGCCTACTCAACATGGTGGAGATGGCCTTCAGAGCATACGATCCCTGCCTCGGTTGTGCCACACACACCCTGCCGGGACAGATGCCCCTTGAAGTCAACATCTACAACAGACAACGCATGCTGCTGCAGAGTCTAAGAAGACATTAGATCATCTGCCATCCAGTAGACAACTCCGAAATAGGTCATTCAGTACAACCATCGGAGCTATTGTCAGTGAAGATACTGGTCCTCGGCATAGGCAATCCAATAATGGGAGATGATGGTGTCGGGATCCATGTCGCGAGAATGGTCAAAGACAGATTTCGATCGCAGGCCGACCTAGAAGTAGAGGAACTCGGTGTGGGCGGACTCAAACTGGTTGAGGAGATCTTGGGTCACGAGGAAGTGTACATTGTGGACTCCTACGCCACACAAGACATTGCGCCTGGACGAATTCGCGAATTCTCCCCAGACCGGTTCGAAGATACCCTGCATGCTTCATCCCCTCACGGTACAAACTTCGTGACTGCACTTGAACTCTACAGAGAGCTCGAGCCTCAAAGGATTCCCAAGAAGATACGCATCTTCACAATCGACATCAAAGCGGACTATGCTTTTCGAGAGAGCATGAGCGCGCCTGTTCGAGAAGCAGCCTCAAAGCTAGCTGAGCTTCTGGCGACGGAGATTCAGCAAGCGTCAGCTCAGAGGAAAGCCTAGTTCTCTATTGGTATTCTAGTTTCATGGAACTCTGTTTGACGGTCTCGTTAGAGAATCATGAGTTCCCGGCTGAACTTGTTCAGTCTCCGCACCTTTCCCGATTCGATAACGACGATGTCTTCTATTCGAACTCCGAACTGTCCAGGAATGTAGATGCCTGGCTCAATGCTGAATGCCATGCCATCGGCTAGCTTGGTCGAGTTCCCAGCGACGATGTATGGATCCTCATGTACCTCTAGGCCGATGCCGTGTCCTGTTCGGTGAATGAAGGACTTGCCGTACCCTGCAGTCTCGATGATATGACGTGCGATTCCATCGACATTCTGAGCCTCTATGCCTTCACATGTTTTCTGGAAAGCCTCTTCCTGAGCAGAACGGACAATGGAATAGACACTCTTTCTTTCAGCGTCGCAACTGCCGATTGCGATCGTTCTTGTGATGTCTGAATTGTAGCCACGGTAGAGGCATCCTAAATCCAAAACCACGAGGTCACCTCTCTGCAGCCTGCGTTCGCCTGACCTATAGTGAGGAAGCGCCGCGTTGGGTCCAGAAGACACCACGGGTTCAAAGGCTACTCCATCAGCGCCAGATCTTCTCATTTCATAAACGAGCTTTGCAGCTACCTCATGTTCACGTCTTCCTTCCCTGCATTCCTTAAGCGTCTCCGTCATGGCGGCCTCAGCTATCTCAGCTGACTTCTGCATCAGTTCGATCTCTTCATCAGTCTTCCTGATCCGCAGCTCCATCATCACTGAGGATGCGTCTTCGAATCGCGCATTCGGTGCTACGGCAAGGAGCATGAGGAGGAAACGCGACCACATTCGACTGTCGACTGCAATCGTCGGGTGTTCTCTTGGAGTCTTCCTGAGATTTTCTGAGAGAACAGATCTGGGATCTTGAGAGTCTTTCCATGAGATAACATTCCGTATCCAGCTGAAAGATTTCACGTGCTCATTATACAATTCCGGGACTACGAACAAGGGTTCGCCAGATTGAGGAACAATCAGTGCAAACAGTCGTTCTCCCGGTTCCTCCAAGAAGCCGGTGAGGTAACACATGTTCGGGCCCGGCCCGAGGAATAGGAGATCAATGTCCTTCTCCAACATCAGTTTCTGGCATCTATCAAGTCGAGGTCTGTAGATCCGGTAGTCTCCACTGTCAGGCATAGCGTCGAGCGCTCTCCTTTGCTCCCTTAATGTATCTCCATTGCACGATACCACGAGAAGAATATGGGATAGATTGGGAATCTGTTGATCGTGATCCTGTACCAGGGCCCCGATCTGATGGTTCCTAGGAAAGCTCGTCTACTCTATGCTTTGATCACGATTGTCTTTCCGAGCATGTCGCCCAGGCGCTGTCTCTTGTCGGTGGCCGCTATGAGAATGATTCCGAGTATGTACAGGGCCGGCAGATGGTCAACTATTCTCAGCAGACTTCTGATGAATGCCGAGACGAAGTCGCATCGTGTGCCGTCATCTTTGACGACTCTGATGTGGGTGAACTTCTTGCCTATTGTTTGGCCAGAGGTTCCCTCGAAGTAGGTGAAGTACACCAACCACAGAAGCCACATGACTCCCATGATCCCAAACATCCCACCGAACCAGCCCCATTCGAACCCACGCATCATCCCGCCACCCAATAGTGCCCATGGCACAACCAGAAAGATGGCTAGGACAGCTGCGATGATGCCGATTATGATGTAATCTATGATTCCGGCGACTATGCGTGACCCCAGATCCGCTAGAGGACTGGGTGGAGTGTAGCCTGATGGCGGCGGTGGTGCAGGAGTTGCAGTTCCTAGCGTGGCGCCGCAACTTGTGCAGAACTTCGCGTCACTTGGAATTTCCTTACCACATTTCGGACAGTATGGCATTGTGTCTTGCCTCTCTGCCGGCGATTGTCCTTGTGACTATATCAAGTCTACGCCGACGTTGTTCGGCTTCAGGTCCTGCTATTGTTCGGGAGGATTTGTGGTCTCCGAAGTTTGTACGTTCCGTTGCAGGAGTGAGTTCACGTCGTTCACGAGGGCATCGCAGGCGGCACGTCGAATATCAACCGCGTCGTCGATTTCTGAGCCTGCTTCCAAGATCTCGATGTTCTTCTGTTGGTTCGCGATCTGTTCGAGGATTCGTTGTTTTCTTTCCTTGTATTCCTTCTGCAGCTTCTCCTGCTCAGACACGAAAGACTGCTTGATCTTTGCGAGCTCGCTCTTTGTTGAGTTGAGTCTTTGACTGGTTTCGGCCTCCTTTTGCGCTTTGGTTTTCTTGGAAATGCTCCTAAGGAACCCTGCTCTCATTCTGGCTATGCGGTTTAGCTCCTCTCTGAGTTTTCCGACAGTGCCAGCCACAGGTTTGATGGCAAGTTCCTTCTTGGCTTCGATTTCCTTCGTTCTGGATGCATATTCTCGTTCGGTCTGCGCCAGCAAGCTCTTGGCTTCCAGCAGGTCTTGGCTGTTCTTTCGAATCGCCTCTTCACGTGAGGCTTCTTTGAGTCTCCTTTCCTTCAGAGCGAATTCAATGTCTGAGAGTACCTGGGAACAGTCCTTCGTGAACTGGTCGTCCACATGGATCGTAGGGCTCGTCTGAAACTCGCTCATGATGGTTTGCAGGTTGACTAGCCAACGGTCAAAATGCCCGTAGAACGGAGGGACTCCGAATCTCTGACTTCCGAGGCGGGTCAGGCTGTTAATTGTTCTATCGACAACCTTCTCAAGGGTCAGAACATGCTCCTCTTCAGATCGATAAGCACCGCTCTCTTCTCGCCGCTTTCCTGACTTCGCCTTGGACGTAGTCCTTCCCGGTCGTCTACCGAAATCCCTTGGCGTACGTGCCCTTTGCTGGTATCCCATGGGTCCATTTCTGCACTCTGAGGGTATTTATCAGTCGCATCCTTGCCCGGCGTCATTCTCGTTTCGGCAAGTCCGTATGGTATTCCTTGATGCTGTACTCTTTCCCGTTCCTATCGGCTTTCTTTGTCTATCGAGTCTGGAGCAAAGTCCGTGAAGATTAGCGCTCAGTAGACACTCTCCTTCGGGAATACTTCAATCCCAGATGAGGTGATTCTGTATGGTCTTGGTTGCATGTCGATTGCTGCTTCGCGCATTTTCTCGACTTGTATTGACCGAGTCATGGCTCGGCCTACCTGCACCGTTTGGAGTATGATGACTCCGTGAGCCAAGTATTCCTCCAGCTGAACCGCTCTTTCAAGCCCTGGCGCTCTCAGCTCGGTTGTTAGAATACATGTTCCCCCGGTTTCTACCAGTGCCTCAACCAGGTCTAGAACTGCGTTTCTTCTCTGCACCACGTCGGGAAACTGGAAAACCAGCGATGCGATCGGGTCTACAACTACCCTCTGAGCGTCGATCGCCTTGACGCTTGTCTTGATGCCTTCGATCAGGCTGATTAGCGAGAAGTCTCTCTTTCCGATAGTCATCTTTCCTATCTTCACTTCTCCGGGAATACTACGAATAGGGGAGGCGTCAACGAAAGCGAACTTTCCGTCTTTCTCCAGTTTGGCGATATCCCAGCTGAACTTTTCCATCTCTGAGTGGTAGTGTTGCTTGTTCTCGTCTAGGCTCACAAATGCTGAGTTCTCGCCATAGGTCTTGATGCCGTTCACGAGGAATTGCGTGCCAAGTATAGTCTTGCCTGCTCCTGGGCCTCCAACCACGAGTACGACTCTTCCTCGAGGTATTCCTCCGCCTAAGATCTCATCCAAGCCAGGCACGCCAGTCAGTGTCTTGGCGGTCGCCGACAACTGTCCTACACCGAACTGCGTTACCGTTTCCTTACTTATCAAATATCCTTTTCCAAGGACCCCGATACATCGAGCAAGATCTCGGTCAGCAGGCCGACCTCTTACAAAACGCTTGAGAACATGGTAAGGGCTTTGGTTTTTTGATTCCGATACGTGTATCAATGCGTCTGTGATGATCTAATCCAAAACGTCGTCAGAGGTCTTTCCTGAGAGGCATCAGGCATGACAAGTTCGCGCTCCCGGGGGCACCATGCACATGAGACCGAGGTCACTGAACAGGAGACCCACTCTGACGCTGGATCATCGGTTCCGGACAGATTCGTGTCCAAATGAGTCACACCACTGGTCTCTTGATGAGAGTCCTCTGGCGTACTGGCGCTCGCTTTGTCAGCCTTCTCTTGACAGCTTCACTCCCAAGTTCCCTGACTGCATCAGAGGCGATCCAGCGGGCAGCCTTAGAATCAATTGAGAGGATCTCTTTAGCAGTCCTTATGGCGGCCTTGTTCAGATTCAGATTCCTTTTTCCGATGTTCCTCAGTGCCCAGTTGACAGCCTTCTTGACCAGATCCCGTTCATCTGTGGCTTCGCGTTTTATCACTGGAAATAGTTTGATGAACTTCTCGTCTTCCGCGTCCTTGTCATGCCATGCCAAGCAGGCTATCAGCGCGAAAGCTGTCCTCTTGACGAACTCTTCTTCGCGCTTTGACCAGTCGTGGATCTTCTTCCAGGCGAGGGGAGTCTTCTCGAAGAGGTTCATGCAGACCTGGTCGCAGACATCCCAAGAGTCAATGTCCTTCACCCAATCCTCCATCTGTGCTTCTGACAGCTTCCCAGGCTCGTCGATCATTGCTGCTACGATCCTTGATTCAGGTGTGCCTGTCCTCCACAACTCGATGGCAAGTTTGTGGTCCTTTCCAAGTTCTTTCGTCATCTTTCGCATGTCCGGGACAGACACTCCCAATCTTCGCTTGACTGTCATCCCGTACCGGGCCATTCCAGCCAGCTGATCAGGCCTGGCTTTGGCCTTTAGTTTCTTCAGGACCTCTTCCGCAGAAGTCATCTCGAATCTTCCTCGTCCTTCCTCGATCTAGGAATTGAATCATCTGGCCACCAATGAATAGTATGCGCGAATCGGAATTCGTCTAGTCTCTTTTCTGATGTACGGCCCTTCGGGATGACTGATTTCCGAAGCGTGGACATTGAGATTCGAACCTAAGGCGATGGCACAGTAGTTGTGTGCGCACCAAGGATGGCAGTGAAGCCAATGAGCTACGGGAGGAATCCCAAGGAGCCGTTTCGTGTATGTGGGTCTCCTGGTGCGCGCGCACACACAGGATAACGAAACCATGACGCTTCTAACGGGGCGCGGGAGGAATCCCCCAAACATTCGAACAGGCATTTCACGTGCACCTCTCATGGTGCGCTCTTGCCCGCCCATTTTTGGGGGCGCGTGGCATGAGAACCACCCTTCAAAATCCAATTGCGCTTGAGTTGGAATTCTCCGCCTCACTGTTCAGGATAGGATAGGAGCAAGAGAGGAGCTGCAGAAGCACTCTTGTATGCGGGCCGTTCATGAACTGTGAAAGCGAAGATCCAACTCAAGCCAGTCTCAGCGACTGCAGAACTGATCGGCGGCATTCGTCAGCATCGGAGAATGGAGCAGTCTGTTGCGAACTGATGCGCGCTGACAGATTGAAGACAGGCTCGACTGCTCACAGCCGCTAATCTGACTTAACTGGAAAGATAGGCAGTACGGTCCTCTTGTACGTCTCGTTCAGAATCTGCGCTATTCCGAGATAGAATGCACTGGAACCGCAGATGAAGCCTTCAATCCCAGCGATTGGCAACAAAGGGGGAATGCCGAGGGCTGATGCAAGAAGGAAGTATAGGATCGTGAGGCTCATGAACACGAACTGCAGGGCTCTGTTCGCCTTCAAAGTCGCGAAGAATAGCATCAGCGTGAACACTCCCCAGATCACAAGGTACGCCGCCATCGCGGCGTCATCGGTGGCAAAGGCGGGATTCTCGGTTGGAAATAGTGTAAAGTAGACGAACGTTAACC
>JBAVVE010000172.1:0-2643 GCA_049697135.1 Bathyarchaeia archaeon
CGAGAGACCTGTGCGATGAGCTCCGGTGTTGCCTGCAAGTAGACTTGAGTGGAGTGGACATCCACATGGCCCATATAGGTTGCTATCCATGGAAGCCTGGCGTTGAGATCCTGTCCGTCCCGATACCAGGCCAGCAGCCTCTGAACCGCAAAGGTGTGTCGCAGGTCGTGGATGCGGGGGCCGGTGAGCTTGCTGTGACGGATCCCGCACTGCCTCAACAAGTACCGGAAGGTCTGATGGACGGTGCAGGGGGTCAGGCGGCGGGATCGCTGGTTGAGGAGGAACGGGGAGTCGGGCGAGCGTGGCCTTATCTGCAACCGTTTACACAGGTATTGTTGCAGCGCTCGGCAGGTGGAAGTGCTCAGGGGCACCCAACGAGCCTTTCGGAACTTGCCCTGGGCGATGTAGAGGCGTTGCTCGGCACTCTGGAAGTTCTCTATGTTCAAGGCCAAGGCCTCGCCGATTCGTATCCCTGTGCTGCAGAGAAGCCCCAGAAGGGTCCGGTAGGTGTAGGGCCGAAGGGAGTTTGCAGGCGGCAGTTTGGAGGCCGCCGTCAGGAGCGCGTGGATCTCAGAATGACTATAGATATAGGGCGGGTGAGATCCCTGTGAGGGGATGACTCTCAAGGGTTCGGGCACATAGCCGTACGGATTGCTCCGGGCCAGGTACTGGCACAACTGTCTGAGCACAGAGAAGCGGTTGGAGCGGGTGCGTGGGGCAAGGTGCGAAAGGCTCTGCTGGTAACTGTCCGTAATCTCCCGGCTCATGCGGAGCTCGCTCCACTGTTGCTCGAACAGAAAACGGTCGAAGTATCCCAACAGCTGCACCTGACTTTGATAATCGGTTCCCGAGAGACGGCGCAGGTTGATGAAGTTTTGAATCTCAACGGCCAGAGAACTCTGAAGCTTCCATGGGCTCATGGTGACACCTCCTGCGGCCATTCCAGGGCCACTTGCTTGAGGGCGTTGAAGTTGACCTTGGTGTAGATGAAAGTGGTTCCGAGATGGCGATGGCCGAGCAGGTCGGCAATGGCCTTCAGTGAATGACCCTGATGGAGCATTCGGGTGGCAAAACAATGCCGAAAGGCATGAGCCCCCTTGCTGGAGATCTCGATGCCTGCAGCCCGGATGTGGCGCTCCACAATAGCCGAAACCGAGCTGGAATGAGCAAAAGGGTGATAGGGTGCCCGGCAGGTCAGAAAAACGTGAGGGTAGGAAGAACAGGGGCGGCAATGTTGCAAGTAATTCAACAGACGCTCACCCACCTGGGCCGTTAAAGGCAGCCGGCTGTCTTTGCCATGTTTGGAGGCTTTGAAAAGGATTTCGTTCTTTGCCCAGTCGATATCCTCCAGTCGAAGGGCACGCACCTGGCCGCCCCGCACGCCGTAGGTGTAAAGCAGTTGCACCATGGCGTAATCCCGCCGGCCCGCATGGCTGTTACGGTGGATGCAACGCAGGACCTGCTGCGCTTGGGTATCGCTCAGCCCACGTGGGACCGTGGCCAGTTTGTAAGTGCGCAGTGTGGGAACAGCGAGATCGAGGGGCCGCTCTATATAGCCTTGGTGCAGACAGAACCGTAAGAAGCTCCGCAAAGCGGACTGCATGGAGTGTCGTGCGGAGCGCCCCATGCTTTGAGCATAGCTTAGAAAGAATTTTTCGATTCTCTCTGCCGTAAGCCTGAACAAGCCTTCTGGCGTGGCTTCTGTACCAAGCCACTGAAGGAACTGAGTCATCGAATGGCTACGGACTTCAAGTGTTCCCTCTGAGGCGTGCTGGTAATGGCGCATCCACTGGAGATAGGCGTCCAAAAGGGGCTGATAGATCGGCGACTTCACCAGAGAATCAAAAAGCCCCCTCTGGCGAAGATAGTCGGTAAACCGATTGACTGAGTAGCGGACGCGACGGAGATGCTTCTCCAGCGGCTTCCGGTTCACGCACCGCAAAGGGTAAGTCTTGAAAAAGCCCTCAATCTCTTTTGAGCTGACACCCTGGCAGACTCGACTCCTTAGGCCGCCAAGATGCTCGTTAAGGTGGGATACATTAAAGAGGTGCTTCCGGATGGTCCATCGACTGAAGCCATGCTCCAGCAGCCAGTTGCAGAACCCCTCCAGAAGCTTCCCTATGGGGTCACTGCGCAGCCTCCTCAGTGTTCTCGGACACTCAAACACCCGTTCCAGTGCCATGACAACCTCCTTTCTCCGCCACATTGATCGAGGCAGTCAGAACTTGTCATAGCACGAAATTATGTGTAGTAATATTGGCAGAAATTAGCGAATTAGGACAAAATGGTGGGGGAATTCACAACGGATGGGAGCTCAACTTCACATAATCCTGAGCTTCACATAACATTTTCATCTGCTTCTGGAGCCGATTGATGTTGAGGGGCTTGGAAAATGCCTGCACGGAACCACTTTCCAATATGCACAATATTTTAATCGTAAATACAGCCGAACCGGCAGACTCTGGGAAAACAGGTATTTTTCATGTCCTGTAGATAAGGACGAATATTTGCTTTCTATTATCAAATACATCCATCTTAACCCGGTAAGGGCGGAGGTGGCGAAGAATCCCGAAGAGTATCGGTGGAGCAGTCATCATATTTACACAGGAAACGCAGATGAGAAGGGAATAGTAGATACAGAGG
>JBAVVE010000173.1:0-16175 GCA_049697135.1 Bathyarchaeia archaeon
CATAGTTCTGGATGAATTTCCTATATTCGAGGAGATTGAAATAGTAGGACCTTCGTGCAGTCTCCACAGTCTTCCAAGCTCGGTCATTGACCGAGAGAATCACCAAGCCTGGGGGAGTCATCAAACACTTCTGGCTCCCTGCTATGCAAATGTCCACGCCACATTCGTCGACTGGCAAGGCGTCTCCGCCCAAGATTGAGATCGCGTCCACAATAAACAGTGCGCCGTGATCGTGGCAGATCTTTCCAATCTCTTTGAGGTTCCTCGTCGTGGCGCCGGTGGAAGTCTCGTTGTAGACAACGGCGAAAGCTTTGATGTCTTTCTCTCTCTTGAAGAGGTCTTCAACCTGCGAAGGAGTGATCGCCTTACCCCATTCGATGGGAATCTCGATGCCTTTTCCACCAAAAGCGGTGACGGCGTTTCTGAGTCTCTCGCTGAAGACTCCGTTGACAGGAACAGCAACCTTGTCCCCGTTGGAGAGAATGTTCCTGATCGCGCATTCGACTCCTCCGGTCCCGGATGCTGTTAGGACGAATATGTCCCCCTTGGTCTCGAAGGCGAACTTCAGATTATCGAGTATTCTTCTATAGAGCTCACGGAACTCTGGGCCTCTATGATTGATTATGGGCTTGGCCATAGCCCGCATGACTCGTGACGGAACATTCGTCGGCCCCGGCAGCATCAGAAGTTGCGAACCTTCCAACCTGTTCACTCCTCAACACGTAGCGGCATAACGGAGAAGCATGGTCCCTCTAAACCCTTTCCACGCACAAGTGCGTTCTTGGTACTGTTCTTCCCGACGATGTTCTGGAAACGTTTTCTAAGTTGGAGCGCTACTTGGACCGGCATGCGCGTCATCACACTACTCTCGGATTTCGGAAGCCGAGACCAGTATGTCGCTGAGATGAAGGGAACAATACTCACCGTTTGTCCTTCGGCTACGATTGTGGACATCAGCCACGAGATCGAGAAGTTCAACATTCGAATGGGAGCGTTCGTGCTCGCTGCAGCTTCAAGCCACTTCCCTGCCGGCTCTATTCACGTCGCGGTCGTGGACCAAGGTGTCGGTGGACAAAGGCGTGGTATCTTGATAGAAAGCCAGAGAGCCATGTATGTGGGTCCTGACAATGGTCTACTTCTCCAAGCAGCTTTGAAAGATGGAATCAGGGAGGTCTACTCGATTGAGAATCAATCCTTCATGAAGACTCCCGTTTCATCGACCTTCCATGGGAGAGACGTGTTTGCGTACACAGCTGCAAGGGTAGCATGTGGCGCCGAGCCATCTGAGGTTGGACCAAGGATTTCGGATCCGGTTTCAGCCAATAATGTCGAGTCGGTAGTCTCCCATGGCAGAATCAAATGCGAGGTGCTTTCTGTCGACACCTTTGGGAACATAGCGACAACCGCTAGCGAGAAGGATCTCGAAGTCGCGGGTATCCAAGTCGGGCGAAAGATTGTAATGCAAACGAAGAGGCGACCCTACAATCTGGAGACTGTGAGAACCTACTCAGCCGCCCCTGAAGGCAAGCCAGTCCTTCTGATCGGAAGTCACGGCTTCCTCGAGGTCGCAGTCAACAAGGGGAATGCGGCAAAGAGATTCCGCGTGCGTTCCGGCGATAAGCTCATCTTCGCGAGAGGCCGGGGTTATCGGTCATAGCAAGCTCCCTGATCCTTTCAATTCCCCCAAAACTCACCAGTAATTCCGCCACACTCTTGGGGACCAAGGATTCCCAGTTCTTTCCCTTAAGGATCCTTTGACGGATCTCAGTGGCGGAGTAGATGGTTCGGTCGAAGAACGGAATTCGCTCGACTCTATATCCACGCTCGTTGAAGAGACGCGATGTAAGTGGCTCATTTGTGAACACGATATCGAATCTGGGGACCTGAGACACGATGAAGGGCACCCATGTCGCATGAATGTGAACGTCTCTGATTGGGATGATAACGTAAGTGGCAGGATCTATGTTCGCTTCTTTCAGAGCAGTGCGTACCATCTCAACGCGTTCTCCTGCTGTGAACGGGTTCTTGTCTGAATGACTGTACTCCGCGCTTCCGACAACTATAACGAGTTCTTCCGCCTGTTCAAGTGCAGCTTTGATCCCGCTCAGGTGTCCTAGGTGGAATGGCTGGAATCTCCCAACGAATAGACCTCGCTTCAATTTGTGCGTCAAGTCATTTCTCCTCAGGATGGGTCCCAGACACAACCCTACGAGATTCTCTGCCCGTCGAATCGCATTCCCGAACAGGCCGGAGATGTTCTTAAGAGTAAATAAACTAGAGGCATTCTTGTTTCGCGAATCGGGTCAGTTAATCCAGATCTGGCGAGAGGAAAGAAAGTGATCGAGGTAGACGGCAGTTTCGGGGAGGGTGGAGGCCAAGTCCTGAGAACCACAGTAGGCCTCGCGGCTATGCTCGGAAAAGAAGTACATGTCAAGAACATCCGCGCCAAACGGCCGAACCCTGGTCTCCGTGCACAACATATGACTGCCATCAAGGCAGTCGCAGCTCTCTCCGATGCGGAGACGAAAGGCCTTGAGATCGGATCGACTGATCTGTTCTTTGCTCCGAGGAAAAAAGCGTCCGGATCGTTCAAGTTCGATGTTGGCACTGCAGGAAGCATCTCGCTGGTGCTTCAGGCTTTGATGCCCACCGCCGCTTTCTCAGCAGGCGGAGCGGAATTCGAGATAGCTGGTGGCACAGATGTGCGGTGGAGTCCAACAATCGACTACGTTCGATTCGTTATCCTTCCCATCCTATCGAGACTCGGCTATTCTGCAGAGTTGAAGCTCCTCAGACGAGGGCACTATCCGAAGGGCGGAGGGAGAGTATGGATGAAGATCCAGGCCTGTAAGGGGCTAGCCCATCTCGTTCTGAATAAACGATCAGAGATCAAGAAGGTTCACGGGATCAGTCATTGCGTGAGGCTTCCCGGTCATGTTGCACAGAGACAGGCAACTGCGGCTCAGGACATGTTGAAAGAACTGCAACAAGTAGATGTCTCAATGAAACTGGAGGTATATCCTCCCCAGACTGACCCGCACATCGCGCCCGGAAGTGGAATCGTTCTCTACACGGACGAAGGGTGCGGCACTGTTCTTGGAGCAGACAGCGTGGGGGAACGAGGAAAACCTGCAGAAGAAGTAGGTCATCAGGCAGCGAAGCTACTTTTAGAAGAGATCAAGAGCTGTGCCCCAATCGACAGGCACATGTCCGACATCCTGATTCCCTACCTGGCAGTTGCGGAGGGAAAGTCGGAATTTCGGGCCTCCCAAATCACTATGCACACGATCACAAACGCCAAGATGGCCGAACTTGTATCGGGCGCTGAGATCAAGATAGAAGGCGAACTCGGAAACCCGGGAACAATCAAAGTGAAAGGAATTGACCTGAGACCCTAGTCAGTCGTCCGCATTCTCTTGGTCCAGACAGGCTTCCCGGTTCGAACGTTGACGATCTGCCGTACTCGATGGAAGGGAATCAATGTCTCATCTGATTCTCCCGTAGCGTAGGTGAACCAAGATGGGCCCACCTTTGTTATGTGCGAGGCGTTGATCTTGCGGGTATCTCCTGGGGCTCCCCGGTGAATGAAGTAGACGATGTAGTACTCTGCGCGTTCTCTCTTATCCCATGTCATCTTGTTGAAGACGTTCTTCAACGGGTGCATGCTTGATCATCCGGGTTACAGGAAATGATAGACATCAACCTTAATAGAGTGGCCATTTTCATGCGAAGACTGCAACTGGTTTCTGGTGACTTGAATGAGCGAACCCTTCATGCCCGGAGCCACTACGATCGGGGTGGTCTGCAAGGATGGAGTAGTGCTGGCTTCCGAGAGACGAGTCTCGTACGGATATTTTGTGATGAGTAAGAGTGGAAGGAAAGTCTTCCGGATAGCGGGCACAATTGGTGCCGCATGCGCGGGTCTCATGGCTGACATGCAGGTTCTGACAAAGGAAGTTGGGGCACAACTTCAGTTGTATTCTTTCGAGCGAGACAGGCTCGCATCTGTGCGATCTGCAGCGAAGGTCATGGCTGCGCTCCTCTTTGAGAGGAGGATGTACCCCTATCTGGCGCAGACCATAGTTGGTGGAATTGACGACGAAGGCCCAAGCCTTTTCGTGCTCGACCCAATAGGCTCCGTCATTGATGACAAGTACGCGTCCGTAGGTTCGGGATCCGAAATCGCCGTAGGTGTCCTAGAGGCAGAGTACAAAGAAGGCATGACCGTCGAACAGGGCAAAGACCTCGTGAAGAAGGCTGCCAAGGCCGCATTGGCTCGCGACATAGGAAGCGGGAACGGCCTTGACATAATGACAATCACCAAGACCGGAATCAAAGAAGAAGGCGAACCGCTCGCATAACAACGCAACTGTGAGCCACGCGCGGCACGGGCCTCGTTCATAGGCCAACTCATTTATCCACCGAAGGAAAGGTAAGCAACGAACTTCCTTGCTTCCCAAGACCGAACTGACTAAACTGCAGCAGAAGCTCACCGAGTACGATAGAACAAGAGAGAGACTCCTCGAGCTTACGAGAAAGACCACCCGGCTGGCCGGTTGGGCGATCATCCAAACTCATAGAGGACAGACTTCCAAAGCCAAGGCCACTCTAAGAGACGCTGAAGAGAACATCGCACAGATGCGAGATCTTCTAGACCAGAACTCCGAGTTCAAACAGGTCGGATATGTGATCGTTGCATTCCAAGAGTTCGCAGAGGCCAAGCTTCTCTACAACTTCGTGAATCGTCGAAAGCTGCTGTCACAACGCGAGGTCGGCGTTGGTTGGATGCCATATCTCCTGGGTCTACTAGATTTCGTCGGCGAGCTTCGCAGAATGACGATGGATCAGTTGAAGGCTGGCAAGCTGAAGGATGCACAGGGTACGTTCGAATCGATGGAGGCCATATTCGAGGATTTGCTCATGCTCGATCGCACATCAATTGTCCCGACGTTCCGGAGAAAGATGGATGTCGCCAAGAAGCTGATTGAGGCTACACGTACAGACGTGATCGCCGACATTCGGAAGGTTTCTCTAGAGAAGGCGATAAGGAATCTCGAGAAGCGCATGCGCTGAACTCATTTGACCCCAAAGAGAATCAGCATACCTAGGCATCTGACCACTCAAGATGCAATCCTTCTCCAGAAGGAGCTGGCACCGCTTGTCTCGGCAAAGAGCGATCTCCCTGAGACGATTCGATACATCGCAGGCGCTGACGGTGCATATGGTGACGAGAGAGCTGTCGGTGCAGTCGTGGTAATTGACTATGATTCGTTGCGGCCAATCGAAACCACAGCTGCGAAGGTCCGAGTGACTTTCCCATACATCCCTGGGCTATTGTCTCTTAGAGAGGGGCCAGTGGTCGTTCGTACTCTCAGGAAGCTCAGACACAAGCCTGATGTCTGCATAGTGGATGGTCATGGACTTGCTCATCCGAGGAGGTTCGGTCTGGCTTGCTATGTTGGCGTCGTCATGGATCTTCCAACGATTGGTGTGGCGAAGAGTAGACTTTTCGGAACTGAGGTCGAGGAAACGCTTGTAGATGAGGATGGAAGCATGATCGCCAGGATTCTGCGATTCAAGAAGAAAAGCCTCTATGTCAGTGTCGGTCACAAGATATCACTTGAAGATGCGACGAGGATCGTGAAACATTGCATCAGCGAGCGTGGCCTTGAGCCTATTCTGATGGCGCACCAGGAGGCGAGTAAAAGGATATGGTCACTCAAGATCTGAGCCCTGTGCTCCTGTTCACACTGTTCAGGCTGGCTGAACTTGGAGCCTATCCGAACGAGCTCCTAGTCACTACCGCGAAGCTAGCGAAGGTCCTCAATGTCTCACAGCAGACAGCCTCCAGACACCTGATCGAGCTTCAGGAGCTAGGTTTGATCCAAAGGACTCGGGTCGCTCGTGGAGAGGCGATCAGAGTGACCGTGAGAGGGTCGGAAGAGCTGAATCGGATTCATGTCCGACTCAAGGCGATGTTCGAGATGAAACCAAAGGAGATAGTGCTCGAGGGGGTTCTGTTTTCCGGAATAGGTGAAGGCGCTTGGTACGTGAGCCAACAGGGGTACCGCAGCCAGTTCCTGGAGAAGCTGGGATTCAACCCTTTTCCGGGTACACTCAACCTCAGGGTCAAACCAGAATACGAGGACGAGAGGAAACTGCTCGAGACCTTTCCGCATATTCAGATCGATGGTTTTCGCGATGGTGAGAGGAGTTTTGGGCCGGTCGCATGTTACAGAGCCAAGATCAATGATACTGAAGACGTAGTGCTCCTATCGGCCGTCAGAACGCACTATGCAGCAAATGTGATCGAACTGATCGCACCGCACAACCTGAGAAGCAAGCTCGGGCTGAAGGACGGCGACACAGTGAGAACGCGTGTCATCATTTCTGATCTTGGAGGAACATCTGTCTGATCGCAGAAGAACTCAGATACTTCTCTTTGTCAAACTTGGAGAGTCGAACTATCTCGATTTTCAGTCCTTTCCTCTTGACGAGCTCGGTGATTGTCCGAGCAAGCGTATCTTGATCATAGCCAAGAGCTATGATGTCTGGCTTGACTTCGTCAATTACCTGCTCATACCCCATTCCGACATCTTCGTACCCGAGAATCGCCGCGTCCACAGGCTTGAGTGACTCAACAAGCGCTCGTCTATCCTCTTCAGGGAACACGGGTCTACGACCTTTCAACGTTTCAACAGTGACATCGGTCGCAACAACGACCACAAGAACATCTCCGTGGGTCCTTGCCTCAGTGAGGACTGCAAGATGACCAAGGTGAAGTATGTCATAGACGCCTCCTGCGAGAACTACCCTTATTCTCAATCTTCCAGCCGGCAGTACGCAGTACTCGTCACTGTTCCTCCGTTCCAGCATGGCTGACGCCATGAGCCGTCTCAATACGTTATTAGACTTGTCGGCATCCAGCCCTGTCTTCTGCACAAGTTCTGCTATGGTGAAGAATCGTCTTCGAAGTTGCAGGAGGTACATGGACTTAAGGAGGCTCTTCTCATCTGACTCATTCATGCCTATTCCACTGCTGTGCTTGAGTAGCTCTCATGACCTCATCGCCGAGATATCATTTGCCGGGCACAAGCTAACCGCTGGAGACCATCCTCACTTGGCTGCACCTTTCGAAGGCGTCATGCCCAGTATGTTCAACGAGTCTAGCAGGCCCTCTGCATAGGCAATTGATGCTAGGGCGGTTGTTGGTCTACCAGCTTCGAGGTAATACTTGCTGTCCGCGACGTACCTCTTTGCATAATCGATGATGCGAAGTGCATCACTGTTGTTGACAGTCTCGGTAGCCCTGAGGGCTTTCTCTATGACAGTCAAGTATTGGCGTGTTCGTTCTCCGGGATCTTCGCTCATGACTGAGCCTCCAAGAGTTCCCGCGGGGCTCCAGCAAGCAATTGGAGCGCTTCAGCTTCCATAAAGTGCAGTCTGCCAGGAAGAATGATCGACCATGGAGGGCCACCAAAATCATGTTTCACAAGATTCCCTGCTTTGTCTGCTTTCACGATATAGTCTGGGCCTTCTATGCGCGCAACCGCAACCATGAGTGTCTCATCCGTTATGATGCCGGCTTTCTTGACACTCTCTATCTTGAAGAGGATTCGAATTGCCTCCGAAATCGTGAGTTCTTCTTCGCTGATGTCCAAGAGAGCAAGCGTATGTAGACCGATTCTCTTGTTGTCTTTGATGAAATCGTAGACCGACTCAGGAAGCGGCGTTGTTCTTGGCGAGGGGATTGTGATAGTTCTGCCGAATTTGTAGAGTTCCAGCCCGGTCACCCCTGCAGCCGCTGTAACGATGGAAGCCGAGTGGATCAGAACTGCTGGGATTCCAAGCTTCTTGGCTGAGAGAAGAAGTCCGACATGCGTGGTTGCTGACATCGGATCTCCTGGGGTCAGGAGGGCAACGCGTTTTCCCTTAGCTTCAGAAAGTATTGTGCGCTCCGAGTCTTCTTCCAGTTCCTTCCTAGAGATGATCCTGACCTCTTTCCCGACTAGGTGCTGTAGTCGGTCCATTGAAAGCCCTGGCATTATGTTTGTGTAGAACTCTGCAAAGACGGCGTCTGAGCTCCTAGCTGCATTCAGGCCTCGCAGGGTTAGGCCGTTTTCGTCGTGCAGTCCCATCCCAATCAGTGATAGCTGTCCCATGTTGCTCTCGTGAGAGAGCTATGTGTGGGATGGTAATATTCGTAATCGCTGAGCTGAGTGAGGGCCTAGACTACTATCCTGCCGTTCTCGACTACTGTCCTTCCGTCGAGTTCGACGGTTGCCTGACTCAGAGTTCCTTGGAAGCTGTAGTCGCTATCGTTCTTCCCGCCGATGTCTAGGTTTGATCCTATACCAATGCTGACAGTGCCCTTCGCCAGATTGTCGATGATGAACCCGGTCTTCACTCTGGGGTTGAGTCCGATCGTGACGCTTGCTATCTTGTCCTTGTCTCCATGTGCCTTGTCGAATATCGGCTTGATCGCGTCCAAGTTCTTCTCCGCGCTGAAGGATGTGACACGCCCGCCCTCGAATATCCACTGGAGTCGGTGAACAAGCTTGCCAACTTGCGGTATGGGCAGGTCGAAGGTCACCTTTCCGGATGCGCTATCCTCAACGACAGAGACTGTCACGGATCCCGCCGGGAGCGATGTGAATAGTGCCCCTCGTCTGATATCGTCATCATCTATGATCCCGTCATTGATCTGGGCCGGTCTCCCGAGTATGGAAAGTCTGAGGTCTGTGCCTATCCTCGATCGGATTCGCACTTCTCTTGCTCGCTCAAGATTCGACGTCACGCGTCTGCCCAGGATGCTCATGTCATCGTAGCGGACAGAGATCGCGGAATCCATCATTCGCTTCCATCGCTGGAAGTTGAATCCATATGTTCGAGCTCTCTCTGGGGTCACCATGCCATGGGCTAGGTATGCTGCTCGTATCTTCTTCTCCCGGCTCTTGTCCTCGTGTCCCTTCTCACCCTCGAAGAGGGCCGAGAATTTTCCGGACGGAATCTTTCGCATGCGAAGCGGGTTCGCTGGTCCCCCGATGAAGATGTTCACCGTCGTATACTCAGCCAAACCTAAGCAGTGCTTTGAAGTCACCCTGAGGTTCTCTTCCGATAACGATTCCATCTGTGAGTAGTATGATCGGTCTGTATCAAGGATGGCCAAGGCATCAGCACCGATCCTGTAACATTCTTCAAGTATCGCGTCTGACAGCTCGATCGTGTGCGGCCAAGTGTTCACCGTCACGACATCGTCCGGCCGAATTCTCAGACAATCACTCACAATAGCATGCGCGACTCGAACCGACATAGACTATCCGCCCATGTATAGGGGGCAAAGTACCTGATAAAACTTGAAGCATCAAGGTCGTCTGGACAGCGATTTTCCGACGAAAACCAGACGATTCTCGCGGGTTGAGCGAGTCCGGCGAAGATCTATTTCTCGATGTTCTTTCGTTCAACGAAAACTTAAGTAGACTTCATGATTATCTGCGAAGGCTCGGGGTCCGTAGCTCAGTCAGGCGTTTGATTCGCCCTCGAAAGGTAGAGCAGCGGTCTCGCAGGAGCAAGGCTGAAGCTCTTAACCGCTGAGGGATACCCGAAGGTCGAGGGTTCAATTCCCTCCGGACCCGCCATCTTCCTGGTTCAGTACCACCACCTTGCTATCCACTATCTACTTTCGACCAGGTGAGGCATGGCGAAGGTCAGGGTCTCGTTCACGCTGACGATCCATTCCTATGTCCCACCTCCTGCTATATGGAGACATAGTGGGATTTTCGCACGGAGACCGGAAACTGGAAGCTTTAAGTTACGTAAAGATATATATCATAATATCACACTTTGTGTGAGGTTGTGATATGAATGAAAATGAGCCTGCTGCTGCGGAAGCTCAGGATGGAAGGCAAGGAGTTCGTGACATCCAACGAGCTGAAGGCATACTGCCGATCCATGAAGCTGGACTATGCGACCGTGGTCAGGTACTTTTCATCCAGAGGATACGTGGTGAGGGTCTTCAGGGGGATATTCTACGTCAAGTCTGTCGAGGAGTTCGAGCTCGGAAGAACCAAGTACAACCATCTGCAGCTTGTGGCGAAAGGGCTGGAGCTCAAGAAAGTAAGCAACTGGTATTTCGTCCTACACACCGCGCTCAAGCTCAACAACATGACGCACGAGACCTTTGCCGTCGAGGATGTGATAAACGACAAACTGTTCCGTGCAAATCCTTTCACGATTGCGGGATACAAGTTCAAGTTCTCCAAGTTGTCCTCAGCCTTGCTCGATTTTGGCACAAGGAAGGGAGAGAACGGCGTCAGGTATTCGGATCGAGAAAAGACTGTGCTCGATTTCATCTACGTATGGAGGTACAACGGCATTCCGGAAGAGAAGATTGCGGCCGATGTCAGCGGCTGGGCGAAGGGCGCGTCGAGGGGGAAGCTGAGGGCGTATGCGAAGAAGTATCCCAAGACGGTGGCTGAGATTGCAGCGAGGGTGGTCAGGTGAGGCTGGCAATTTCTCGCGTAGCCACCCCGTAACGAGACCGCTGTAGGATTGGCAGAAAACCAACCGAGATTTTTCTCTGCGATTTGTGACTACCACCGTAACATTCTGCATACTTTTGTCTGAGAAAAAAGTATTTAAATTGTGACGACCATAGTAACATTATGAAGAAAAAGTTCACCACTAAGCCATTGAGCCATCGTGAGCAGCAGCTGTACCTTGCGCTGGAGTCGGAGGGCCAGAGCGTCTTCAAGATCAGGGACCTGAAGCAGCTGGATCTGTCTCTTTCATACGAGCATCTCCGAGTGCTGGTCCAGCGTCTGGAAACCAAGGGATGGCTCACCTCGCTGGGCAAGGGGGTCTATCTCAGGCTGCCGGCGAGTGCAGCGGTCGGCGGAAAGGTCTACCTGGAGGACCCCTTCAGAGTCGCACTGAAGCTTTTCCGAGGCTATCTCGCTTTCCAGAGCGCGCTGAAGATACACGGACTCAGCGAGTATGAGCCGTTCACAGTCTACGTCGCGACAAGGAACAAGTCAGAGACAGTCGCTTTGCTGAAACAGTACGAGATCAAGGCCATCACCTTCCGCAGCCGCTACACAGGATATGAGACAAAGGACGGCTACACAGTCTCCACAGTCGCAAAGACATTCTTCGACTGCTTCTTCCATCCGCATTATGCGGGCGGCTATCCGGAAGTGCTCAAGGCCTTGCACTCATGTGAGACCATAGACTGGCAGGAATTCCTGAAGTACGTGAAAGAATTCGCGTCCGACAATCTCTGCCAGAAGGTCGGCTACCTGCTTTCACTGCTGGCAAAGACCAACTACAAGGTTCCCAAGGCTGTCGTGAGCTGCCTGAAATCAAGAGTGAACGTGAAGACGCGGCTTGACGCCAAAAGAGCGGGAGGAAAGCTCGTTCAGGAATGGCAGCTCTACGACAACATAGGCGAGCAGAAACTTCTGTCATGGTGGTTGCATGGTTGAGCTGAGAGAGGCAAGGAAGATAGCGTCATCCTCGGGGCTGGGGCTTCAGTATGTCCTGAAAGAAGCGAGAGTGTTTGACATCTGGGGAAGACTGAGCCCTCTTATGATGTCAGAGAAAGTAAAATCAAAAGCAATCATTGTGTCCAAAGGCGGAACTGCGCTCAACAAGATATACCTGCCAGGAGTGCAAAGGTTCTCCGAAGACTTGGACTTTGATGCCTTCTTCAAAGGGAGCACGACAAGGAGCCGCAAGATCGAGTTCCTGCAAAACGAGCTGATGACAGCTCTCGCGAAGGACTACATGGTTGACAGGCCAAGGATGATGCGGGAGATTGTAAGGTTCACCTGCTCATTTGTCAACGAGATGGGGAAAAAGGACAGCATATTCGTGGAGTTCAATCTGCGGACGCCTAAGGTGGGAAGGATAGTTGTGAAGGAAGCGCACAGCCAGCTCTGGGGAACGGCCGTAAGGGTTCCAGTGTACTCCTTCGAGGCGCTCGTGGCAAAGAAGCTCAAGACATTCTACGAGAGGGAGACTGGGAAAGACCTGTATGACATCTACAGAAGTCTGGAAGGAAAGTCGGACACTGAGATGAGAAGAATCGTCAGGGTGCTGCGAAGAGTCCTGAAAGCCGAGGGGATCAGGTATAGCGACTTTGTTTCGGGCGTGAGCAGGGCACTGGAGAACGAGGACATTATAGCGAGTGTGCACGCTTCGTCGAATCCGTATATTCCAAGGACCCTGAGGGTCGGCTGGAGGCAGGTCGCAGACAATATCCGCAAGATACTTATTCCCTACATGTAGACCACGACACCGGTACTCTCATCAGGCTGCATCATTGCATTTCCGCTTCCTGCTGTTGCATCTTGGGCACTGGCGAATGTGCTCAGGCCGATTCTTGGGTCGCCATTGAAAAAAGGTGGCGGGCCCGCGAGGATTTGAACTCACGATCTCCGGCCCGAAATGCACATGCCTTCTAACCAGCACGGCAAAACGCAATTGGCTGTCAAGCTGCAAGTCTCAAGTACTTCCCTGGCCGTATTAGTTGGTGGCGGCGTTCATCGATGAACCGTAAACCGGACCTGCCCAACAAGTCTGGTGAGTCCCTCCGGACCCGCCATATCATATTGTGCTAGGGGAGAGTCAATCCAAGTCAGATAATGCGAGCCCCCGCCTCAATTCAAGGTTGTAGGCGGTGACTCTTCCTCATCTCCCAGATTGATTTGCGTTAGTTCACCGGTCACAGTCTTGACCGCTGGGCGGCCCGGTATGCGCCTACCGATGTTCTTTGCCAATCTTGTGATTTTTGTGAATAGATTTCCAATTTTTGTGACAGGGCACAAGTGGACAGATGCAAGACCACTCTCCCGAGGAAAAATGTCTCATAACTCTAATCGCGAAATATTTAGGGGAATAATCCTCGGAACAATGATCTTCCTGACGCTTTCTATGAGTTCCACGATTCTATCTGTGCACCCTGCTATACCTGTTTTCGATCTCATTCTTGTACATGCTATTTCGGAAAGTGGAACACGTCGCACAGTCAACCTAGGTTCTTGATGCCATGTGCTCGAATGATCCGGAACTGGGGCTGCCAACTGCCACGTCATGGAGTCCTGTTACTCACCATGAAAGCTAACAGTGAGCAGAAAAAGGAGAAAGGATAAGGGGCAGTTCGTGTGGTGCGTCGAAACTCGCTAGAGTCCCAAGGCACCAAGTCCGAAGAGAGCCGCGAAGCCCAAGGCCGCTAGTATCACAAGGATGATCACTAGAACGACTATTGCTATTATTCCGATGAGCAGTGCTTTGCCCCAGCTTGCGTCGAAGAAGTGTTTGATCAGGGCTACCCAGACTATCAGGGTCACTATGATCCCAAGTACGCCCGGAACGAATGCGCCAAGGACCGCGTTGATGATTGTGCCCAGAACGACTATCCAGATGGCATCAGTGAACTTTGCCTTCGCTCCTCCAACCATTGAGCGACCTACCAGCCACAGAACCGGAGCTACGATGATTACGCCGACAATTATTGATACTATAGCACCTAGCCAATCCATTTCTTTTCCCTAGTATACGAATGATTGCACGTCTCAATAAAGTATTATGGGTTTCAGTGCTGTGTTGCATGTGTTCTATCCACTGTGATGTGTCCCTCGATCTTGTCTTGAGAGCCCCTCCCGGCATGTTTCTTGTGGAGCAATTCAGCAAGATCGAGATGCTCAACATTGAGTGTAGTTCCAGCCTGAACTCACCTCCAGACAATGTTCTAGCGGAAACTGCCCCCTACACTCACTCAACTTTTCGCAATCTGCTCAGAGGGACATATCAGGGTGGATAGTTCAGTGCTGTGTTGCATGACTAATCTTTTTTGCAACGTTCTTGTCAAGTTTGGGGAAGGTGCTGTCGAGGCCGAGCAGGGCGCTATACGCGAGCTTGCATGGAAAAAGAGTCATGCAACACAGCAGGTTTCAGTACTCTATGACAGGTAACGGCAGGTCTCAAGACTGTAATAGTCTTGCAGCCAAGATTTCGCACAGTTCTCAGTGGCGGTTGAGGATTCTCATGAGATATGCGCTTTGCTTTCTCAGGTTCTGATAGATTTCCGCACGATCGCCTGCTTTCAATCCGCGCCACCGCATGAAGTAATGCTCGTGGGGCAGTTCGGGGCCTCTACAGGTGCATGAATAGGAGTCGACCTTTACCGTTCGGCGCACATCGTCAATGATGAGGCTGAAGTTGGTGCCCGGAGGAGGGAAGAACGAAAGCCTGTTCTTCAACACGAGAACGTAGCCTTGGCGTTCCTCCTCTTGAGATATCCTTCTTGAATACACATTTCTCGGTTTCATAGGCGCTTCCTCTTCTCTGATAGTGAGGATTCTGCAAGATCGGTTAGCGGGCTGTTGATCGTACTCTCGGTTCAAGTAGCACCCATAGCCACTCGACTAGCTCTCTAATGTTCTTCGTTTGGATGAGGACCTCGCCTGGACCAGTGACTTGGGTTACCAGTCCTTCGCCGCTGAGGAGGGTTTCTTTCCATCCTCCGAACTTCTGAACCTGATACTGGCATGAGTCGCTGAACCCAACGAGGTGGAAGTTGTCGACGATAATCGTTTCTCCGGACGCCAAGACATGCTTGTCGATGGCGCCGAAGGAGTTGATGAACAGCTCTCCTTCGCCTGTAGTTCGTATCATGAATAGTCCTTGGCCGAAGAGACCTTTCGTGAATCCTTGCCACTGTATGTCGAGATCCACAGTTGGGCAGGAAGCGATGTAGGCGGATTTCTGAATGATGTAGCCTCGGCCACGCGAAATGTCGATCTTCGCAATGTCTCCGACGGGTGCTGAAACTAGACCGATCTCTCCTTGACCCTGATTCGACGAATACTCATTGACGAAAAGCGATTGGCCTCCCAGAATCGAGATTCCTAGAGTTCCTAGGACGCTTTTCTGACGTGCCCGTGTCTTCACCTGAATGTTAGGAGTCATATACGTCATAGATCCAGCTTCAGCGACCACCATTTGACCTTGGTCAAGTGACAACACAAGCATCGAGTACGAGGGTTGATACTTGACCTCGTATCTGTACGGAGCCTGTGGAGTAGCGGAGATCGGCGTCCCACAATTCGTGCAGAAAGATGAGCCGACTGGAACTTCCTTTCCACATTTCTGACATTGAGTCATAACGATCCTGATCGGGCATTTCCGGTATCCGATATAAGCATTTGAGCGCGAGCCACACGCTACGAATGGATCATACAAGAGCCGGAAAGAAAGCAACTGCTGTGCATGTGTTTGATCGCAGGTGCGAGGCCCTCGTCTTTCCTTATATATTGCGAGAATGAGCTGTTCAATGGAGATGTCTAGGTTTGGATCTGTCTCAGAATCTTAACAATAGTTTCGAGTACGCCAAGAAACTGTTTAGCGACTTTGGCAGACTGATCATCCTGATCATACTTGATCTCATACCGATCGTAAACTGGATCGTGATTGGTTACGCGGCCAGAGTGTTGAAGGAATCCCCTGGAGCAGATGCGCCTCCGAAACTTGAGGATTATGGGGGTATGTTCGTTGCGGGTGCGAAGGTATTCTTCGCGGCTCTCATCTACATGATCATTCCATTGATCCTGTTCGCAGCTGGTATTGGATCAATGGCCGCAGCGATGTTCCCAACGTTTGGCCCTGATTTCGTGATGAGCGGATTCTCGCCAGCTCAGTTCTTCATGTTGGGCGGCATAGGACTATCACTGATAATCTTGGGCGTGATCGTCGCATTCTTCATGCTGATAGTACTAGCAGCTGGCATAGCTCACATGATCAAGACCGGAAGCTTCGGAAAGGCTTTCGCGTTCGGAGAGATCTTCCGCCTCATAGGAAAGATCGGATGGGGCAAGTATCTTGCTTGGGCAATTCTTGTTGCAATAATAGCCGGTATAGTCGGTGCGATAGTTGGATCCATACCCTATGTGGGATGGCTCATCCAAGCGATCATAGCGCCCGCTCTCTCAGTGTTCTTCTTCCGATCCATGGGGCTGCTCTACAGCGAAGGAACCCAATAGCTCGAAGACACATCGCGTGCCACGCAGATTCCCGCAGGTCTAGAATGGGCCTGTCTCTTTCGGGATGCGTAGTTCCCCGCTTTCTTTCTTCAAATCCTCGTCTTCTTCGCAGTCACCAGTGACCTTTCTTACATG
>JBAVVE010000174.1:0-8534 GCA_049697135.1 Bathyarchaeia archaeon
TTGATGGCATGTGCCGGTTCGGGGGCGGGTACTATTCCTTCAGTCTTGGCCAAGAGTTTCGCGGCCTCGAAGACCTCAATCTGGTTGTAGGCCACTGTTTCTATCATCTTCTCCGATGCCAATACACCTAGGATAGGCGCCTTGCCGTGGTAGCGTAGGCCGCCGGCATGGATAGGCGCCGGTATGAAGTCATGGCCCAAGGTATACATTTTCACTAGAGGGGTCAGTCTTGCTGTGTCGCCATGATCGTACGCGTATCCGCCCTTGGTGATGGAGGGACAAGCCGTGGGTTCAATGGCTATGAACCTGGTTTGCTTAGGTGCTTTCCCCGAGACTTTGTCACCATAGAATGGAAAGAACAGTCCGGAGAAGCTACTGCCTCCGCCGATGCATCCGAAAATCACGTCTGGGTATTCGTCCATGCTCTCAAGCTGTTTCTTGGTTTCAAGTCCGATAACGGTTTGGTGCATCAAGACATGGTTGAAGACGCTGCCGATTGCATAGTTAGCTTCGTCATGCGTAAGCGCGTCCTCGACGGCTTCGCTGATGGCTATTCCTAAGCTTCCGGGGCTGTTAGGATGTCTCTTTCGAATCTCCCGTCCAGCCTTCGTCTTCGTGCTTGGGCTAGCGTGAACTTCAGCATCCCAGAGCTCCATCAGGACTCTTCGGTAGGGTTTCTGGTCGTAGCTAGCCTTCACCATGTACACAGTACAGTCAAGGCCGAACATCATGCAGCCGAACGCCAAAGCGGAGCCCCACTGACCAGCTCCCGTCTCCGTTGCCAAACGTTTGGTTCCTTCCTTCATGTTGTAGTAGGCTTGGGGAACCGCCGTGTTGGGCTTGTGGCTTCCGGGCGGGCTGACGCCCTCATACTTGTAGTAGATCTTGGCAGGCGTCTTCAAGGCCTTCTCGAGTCTGACCGCTCGGATAAGGGGAGTCGGTCTCCAAAGCTGGTAGGCTTCCCTCACTTCTTCAGGGATGTCTACTCGTCGTTCTTGGCTGAACTCTTGTGCGAGGATCTGTTTGGGAAATATCTGAGGGACGATCCCTGGGCCAGGTGCCTTTGTCGCCGGGTCTATGATTGGCGGCAGAGGCCGCGGCAGATCAGGTAGAATGTTATACCATTGCTTAGGCAGGTCACTTTCTCCCAAGAAGAACTTTTTCGAGTTGTTTGTTGACAACATTATCACAGGCGCCGGTTAGGACTCCAACGCTCTACTTAAGACTTTAGTCAGCATTTCGATACATCGAAGTCGCTAAACCGACGTTGAGGTATTCGCGGGAATCACTTAAGACCACGTTGTACGGATATGTACATCGATACCCAAATGTGGAGACAGATATCCGAACACCTCAAGGAATACCCAGGACGCCTCAAGGTAGCCAGACTCCTCGTTGAACTCGGCCTAAGCGTCAGAGAAGGAAGGATCTACTGCGGAGACGTGGAGCAGTCAGAACTCAAGGTGGCTAGGGCTGTGGGCGTGGATAGGCGCACAGTCAGGGAAACAGCACAATTCATCGAATCCGACCCGACACTCCAGCCCGTATTCAAAGGATTGAAACCCGCCGGGCCTTTCCTCCCCAATGTCGCACGATTTCTCGGCTACCGCGTAATCGAAATCTACGCCAATCCTCACGAAGTCGGAATCGTAACCGAAGTCTCATCCCTGATCTCAAGAGAAGGCATCCAGATTCGACAAGCAGTCGCCGACGACCCCGACCTAACTCCAGAACCTAAACTCACGCTCGTAGTAGAGAAAGAACCGTCCGGAGACGCGCTCCAGAAGATGCTTAAGATTCCCGGCGTGACCAAGGTGGCCACCTACTAGCCATGGGGCCCTGCTACTGAAACTGGAAGATCTCATTTCAATGGCCCGCGAGGCAGGCGACGCACTTGCAACCAACTTCGGCAAGAAGGAACTATCCGAAGTAATCGGGATTGGTGACTCAGGAGACGAGACCGTCCGCGCTGATCGCCTCGCCGAAGAGATAGTGATCAAGAAACTGGGCGAGATCGGAAACGTCGAAGTCATCTCCGAAGAGGCAGGACGCGTTCTGTTCGGCAAGCCGAAATACAAAGTCGTCTTGGATCCACTAGATGGAAGCTCGAACTATACGCGCGGTGTTCCGGTGTTCGCGGTCTCCATGGATGCCAGGATCATTCCCTCAAACGAACCAGCAATGGCAGTCATATACGAGCCTATGTGTCGAAGGATGTTCTCTGCAGAACGAGGACGAGGTGCATTCCTGAACGGCTCAAGGATTCACACCAACCGCGAAAGATCACTTCGAGAATGCCTATTCGACATGGATCTCCACACAGCCGCAGACAAGACGAAGTTCAGCAAGTTCGTCGATTCATTCCGCAAATTCGGAGTCCCACTGAAGAGTTTCCGCAGCATAGGTTCCTGCGCCATTCCTCTTGCTTACACTTCGTGTGGAATACTTGATGGATTCCTAGATTTCTCAAGGAACAGCCGGATGATCGACATCTCCGCAGGACTAATGATACTCCAGGAAGCAGGAGGCATTGCAACCGACATTCACGGCAAACCAGTCGAAGAAGGATACGACTCAGTAATCGCATGCTCAACTGAGGAAATCAACCGCAAGGTCAGGAAACTGCTGACCGACTGAGTGGTTTATCATCCGAATGAATGGAAACGGATGACGTTTCGGCCGTCGGCTAGCTTTACGCTATATGCGAAACGCCTATCAGTAATCTCTAGTCGTCTTGCGCGAGGCTCTTGATGTGGAGACAGTATCCAAGCCTAAACTGTTCGGATCACTCATCACCGAAGTGTTGAATCCCGGGCTTTGCTCGTTCTGCGGTGCTTGCGTCGCATCATGCCCAGTCTACATTCTGCAGATGCAGGGTGAGAAACCGACGATGCGAGGCAAATGCATACTCTGCCAAGTATGCTACTATTCTTGCTCATCCGCAGGGTTCCCAAGTGACGAGGTAGAGAAGGAAATCTTTGGTAGAACAAGAAATGCAGACGAGCCGATCGGAATCTACGAGAGCATAGCTAACGGGCGCTCCACCAAGCAAGAGAT
Source organism: Bathyarchaeia archaeon (assembly GCA_049697135.1). Taxonomy (GTDB): domain Archaea; phylum Thermoproteota; class Bathyarchaeia; order 40CM-2-53-6; family 40CM-2-53-6; genus CAVPLU01. The sequence goes on from JBAVVE010000174.1 coordinate 3,058, forward strand.
TCTGAAGAAGGGGCAAGATGGCGGCGTTGTCACATCCATCCTCGGTTGTGCGCTCGAGAGCGGAAAGGTCGACGCGGCAGTGGTGACAGGAGTCGACGGCAAAGTCTCATGGAAGGCTGTGCCGTGCGTCGCCTTGGACTACAGTGATCTACTGAATGCTGCAGGAACCAAGTACACTGCCAGCCCGGCTCTCATCGGGCTCATGTCCGCTGTGCAGGAATACGGAAGAAAGAACGTCGCAGTCGTCGGTACACCCTGCCAGATGCGCTCCTACAGGCGCATGGAGACGTCATACTTTGGAGCGAGGAGACTCGCTGGAGATGTCGCCTTGGCCATCGGGCTGTTCTGTATGGAGGCCTATGGGCACGATCAGCTTCTCGGAGAGTACGTGCAAAGCAAGAGCATCGATCTCAGCCAGGTGACCCGATTCGAGATAAAGAAGGGCAAGTTCAAAGTCTACGTGAAGGACGCGGAGGCTCTTGTCGTCCCACTGAAGGAGATCAAACAGTTCGCGCGATCATCCTGCCATGCGTGCGAGGACTTCACGGCCGAGTTTGCTGACATATCAGTCGGCGGAGTCGGCTGCCCCGAAGGCTGGTCCACCGTCATCGCGCGGACGAAGCGCGGACAGGAATTCCTCTCAGATGCGGAGAAGAACGGATGGCTAGAGCTGAGGCCAATCGATCCTGGCAAAGAGGGAATGGAACAGGTACTCAAACTCTCCATTACGAAGAGAACAGGCGCCCAGAAGCCTGCACCGCCACCTGCTCAGCCTGCTACATCTTGAGACTCATTGAGAACCGAGCATGACGTGTTTTTCGTCAGGCGAAGTGTCAGACAATCAAAGAGAGGTGTAATACACCCAAAAAGAGGTGTAATACATCCAAGGAGGGGTCGCACTTCTCAAGCATACTCGAAACAGCTAGCTCGCCGTTCGGGCATGCTACAGATGACAGCCGTCGCTATGCGGCGTCAGGGGACTTGCTGACTATGTCCCACAGTTCCTCTTCCAGAGTTGCGCCGTGCTGAGGTTTTTCAACGAAGCGTCCGATCTCCTTCCATGACCTGTCATGGACTATAACGGTGGGCATCCTCAGGACACGCATCTCTTCTGCCACGTCCCGGTTCTCATCCAAATCCACAACCTTGACAGAGACGTTCTTGTTGCTTGCCGCAATCATGAGTTTCGCTAGGCTCGGAATGTGGGCTCGGCATTCTGCATTCCGCTCAGCAGAAAAGACCACGATGAAGAAACGTGAGTTGAGGGAGGAGAACTTGTCAACTATGTCCTGCTTAGGTTGATACTCCTGGACTCTCCGCTTCATGGTCTGCTTGTCGCTCGGATTCCGGACGGTGTTTATGTAGTCGAGAATGTTTTGACCGATCTTCATTGCCATCAAGGGTTCGTCAATCCAAAATAGCCTACTTCATTCAGGTCAGAGGGATTCGGTTCGAAAATCCATTCAGAGTACGACTTTCACTCTTGCAGAAGCACTTTCTCGGTATGTAGAACAAGCTTTCCCGTCTGAGGATCGCGTCTTGTGACACCGTAAGCTTCTATCCTCATTCCAGCAAGCTTCCCGGTTGCGTCTATGGGTAGAGCTACCGTACTTGCCTTTTTCGCTAATATCTCTTTCTGAGCAGAAATCACGCTCTTGCCAATCAGGCTCTGCGGGTCCTTGGTCTGCACTCTCGCTATGATCGTGTCGGTTCCATCATCAAGTCGCATGTTCATCGTGAGGAGCCAAGTTGCTTCGGTCTGTGCGCCGTGATTTGGGCATGCGAAGTGATCATCAGAGGGAGCAAGCGGCTGCTCACACTGGGCACACACAGAAGCTAAGGTAGCGTCTTCCGCTGCGTCCAAGATAATGGCGGTAACCCACACCTGCTCGTTTTCCTTCAAGGTGATGAATTGCCGTATCTCATCGGAAGAAGGACGATCGCTTCTTGCACGGCCCAGCACTTCAATCTTCGATGCTTGGACCGTGTTGAACTCAGTGTCACCTGTGAGGCCAAGTCTCGGCAATAGTCCATAGACCCTGACTTTGGTGCCGGGTTGGAGTCTGCCTGCTTCCGTTGCATGCGATCTCCAAAATGAGACCCTCGCTTCGCCTGTTGCGTCGCGAATCCGTGTTGATGTTACCTGTATCTTCTCGCCCTTGGCGGTAGTCACTTCTCTCATCTCGGGCTGGCCGACGATTTCTCCTTCTAAAGCGAGGAGTTCAGAATCGGAGCCAGCCTCAGTGATCTTGGTGATCTTGACATCAACTGGCTCGCTTGTTTCTTCGACTTTCTGGAGAGAGGCAGTTCTACCCACGCTTAGGGAGACCTGGCCGAAGCGCAAGGCCGGTACTGCATCTTCGATTCGAAGAATGTCACCTACTTTCAACTGGGATGCGAGTTCGGCTTTGTCATCCCACAGGGAAACTGAGACTATCCCTGTTTCATCGCCAACAAGCAGTCGCGAGATCGAAACCTTCTCTCCGCTCTTTCGTTGCACCTGTTGCGTCTCGCTCAATCCAACAACACGTGCTACGATATTCGCTGTTGGTAGGTTGGACTTGAGTTCCGAGATTTTATGGACCCTTATCTCGGGGATCTCGAATCCCTCAGGTGGTTTCTCGAGTAGAGTCACTTTGGATCTGTTCTCAAGATGTATCTCAAGGCGTCCTAGGTTGTCTCGGCGCAGTCTGCTCCATTGTATTGTCACGAGGTCGCCTCGTTTGAGATTTCGGAGTTCCTCTGCCTTATCATTCCAGGCAACGAGTGGTATGGGCCCTGTGCTGTCCGCGAGTACGGTTCTGATTACGCTTCCCTTTTGTCCGTTCCTGTCGAATTCGTAGAATCTCGGTTTAGAATGTATGATGCCGAAAACGTTGAGTTCGATGACCGGCTCTTTTATGTCTCGTATCGGTGTGATCGTGGCGACATCGACGGTTCCGGGTTCAGGTGTGATCGTGATTTCGCTTCGCTCGCCTGCGCTGAGTTCAACTTCTCCTGATAGACCGGCACGTGTGTAGGCATGTCTGATTGACACTGATTTCCCAGTCAGGTCGCTGTCCTTGGGAATAGAATCTACCTTGTCATCCCAGATGGCGCATCCGATCTTTCCCGTTTCATCTGCGAGTACGATCCTGACAATACGACCCGTTGTGCCGTCTTGGCGGACAAAGTCCTTCGGCGGCTCCCATGACGTGATCTTACCGGTCAGTGTTACGTTGTTGAGGCCAGCCACGAGGTCCCGAATCATCATGCTCGGAACAGCGACAGGTTCCGTCTCGACCAGCAGTTCCTCTGCAACGAGTCTGGCGGCTCCCTCGTCTGAGAGCAGGTCTTGGGCTTCGTGCTTCTTCTCAGCTATGAGACTCTCAACCTGTTCACGTGTCAAGTCCTTCCGCTGGGCCAAGATCTTCGCAATCATGCCCTCCATCATGCCCAAGCTCTCGCTCCAGCGTGTCCTTGTTCCATGTCGGCCGTGTTGGATACTCGGCCTAGTATCGTCTCAATGCTTATAATCGAACGTTATGGTAGGCAAAAAGCGGTGTGAGATCCATGGCTGCAAGTGGTAGGAATCTGACGTCAGTAGCTTGGGGCTTGTTCTTCATTCTCGTAGGAGGCGCTTGGCTCTACGGTGAAATCTACCGCATAGACACGGGAACAATCATTGCGATCGGTGTCGGTCTCATACTGATCGGGTTGAACGTTGCCCGAAAGGCCATCGGCGCCCGCATGGGTAAATTCAGTCTCGGAATAGGCATACTCGCATTGATCATTGGATTAGCACGATACCTCGGATTGAAAGTGGACATATTGCCACTGATCATAATCTTGATCGGGCTCTTCATAGTAGCAGAAGCAATCGTGAGAAGATAGAATTCCCTAACTCTGCGACTGCGCCTACGCATCCGCCTGTTTCTTCGCTGGAATCGAGAGCACATAGATAGCGAAGAGCATCACGAGACCCGCAAGAGCCTGCACGACGCTGATAGGTTCACGAAGTATCAGGAAGGCAGAGACAGCTCCGAAAAGAGATGCCGTTGAGAAGATCACTCCAGTCCTCATCGCTCCAATCTCTTGGAGGGAGAACAAGAAGAGAAGCAACGATAAGCCCACAGTGAAGATCCCAACGATCACAATGTACAGGATCGAGACCGGACTTGCGACGACCTGCAAACCTAGGAATATTGTGACCACTAGTAGGAGGCCACCACCAAGGATTCCTTTCAGCGAGCCCACTTGGAGTAGACTTCTCTTGACGGTGAGAAGCCGAGAGACATTGTTATCGATTCCCCAGAAGAGGCAACTTGCCAGCACGAGAAGATTCCCAAACAAGGATCCCGTAGACGTGAACTGGTAGAGATTGAGGTTCGTCGTTAGCACGACAGCGCCGATCACAAGAAGCACCATCGCTACGTAGTCTTTCAGTCGGCCTCTCTCACCAAGAAAGATGAAAGCGATTCCGATTGTGAAGAGGGTCTCCGTATTACCGAGAAGAGCTGCACTTACCGCAGATGTATTGTTCAACCCCGTAAGATAGGCTGTCGGCGCAAGGACCGCACCAAACAGAACGATCATGAGAACGAGGACGAGGTCTCTACCCACGAATCCCGTTTTCTCTCTTGTGGGTAGCTTAAGCAGAGAAACCGACTTTGCAGGTAGGAGGCTCGAGCCTGCCAAGAGAAGGCCCCCAGCGAGATAGGTGACTGATGCGATCAGAAGGGGTGATGCTGACTCAAGAAGCATCTTGTTGATGGTGGTGCCGATTCCGAATATGAATGCAGAGGAGAGTACTGCTACGTATCCCCAATGATGTGACATGTCTGGATCTCCCCGCCCATCAGCGATGGTTTTTTGGGCAACCTCGGTACAACCCCTAGCTAGAGTGTGTTTCGGTCCTTGACTGAGGAGCATATGGAACAGATCGGATCCATAGGGCACTACTACAGCAAGATCGGCGTTGCAGTGATTGATCTGACCGCCAAGTTAGCCGTCGGGGACACTATACGCATCAAAGGCATGACATCAGACTTCCGGCAGAAGGTCGACAGTATGCAGATTGAGCATGCGAATGTGCAAAGCGCAGGCGCTGGCCAATCAATAGGGCTCAAGACTGCAGACAAGGTCAGAGAAGGAGACCTCGTCTACAAGATTCTCACATGAGCCGTAATGGTTCCGTTTCTGCAGCATGTAGCTCTCAAGATGCCGCGTAACCTTAGTCTGGATTCGCTTTCTTCTCACTGCGGCAAAAGGGAACGGGATGTTTCACCAATAGGTATCTCGTTTCCAGGTGTTGCGCTCCAAGATTTCTATCGTCGTTGCGAGTCTCGAACCGGGAATCAATTTAACACTTCCGCGGAGCATGATAGACCAAAGGAAGAGTTGTTTGATTCTCTCCGTGACTGAAGCCGGGAGATTCATGCTTCCGCTCTGATCCTCTGTTGGGTGGGCATCCCGTTGTTGCGGTTCCACCCGCATCC
>JBAVVE010000175.1:0-6905 GCA_049697135.1 Bathyarchaeia archaeon
CGGTAGATGAAGGTGCACGCGTGGCAGTCGAGGTCTGCATGGCCGTCAAGCCAGGCGAGCACGTGCTGGTAGTCACTGATTCTTTCACTCGCACAATTGGTGAGGCGCTGGACAGAGCCGCACAGAAAGCGTCTCCGGGGAATGTGAAAACGGTCTTCCTCGAAGACTTCGGCAAGCGACCATTGACCTCACTTCCGAAGCCTCTGGAAGGACTCGTCCCGTGGGCAAACGTGACCTTCTATGCTGCGCGGAGCATGGGCGGCGAATTGGCCATGAGGATACCACTGATCAAACTCGCAAAACAGTACGCACGCCACGGACACATGCCGTCCATAAATGAGCAGATCATGCAGGAGGGGATGTGTGTCGACTACGGGAAGATCTCTGACATTACCAATCGAATCCACCAGATCGTGGCCACAGCCAAGAAAGCACGCGTCACCAGCCCGGCAGGATCGGACTTGTCTGTGGAGTTCAATCCCAAATGGAGGTGGAAGGTGTCCGACGGCCTCTTTCATACCAAGGGCAAGTGGGGAAACCTTCCAGACGGCGAAATCCACACAGCAGCTTGGACGGCCAACGGAACCGTCGTAGCCGATGAGCTAGGCGACTGGTTCGATCAGAAATACGGTGTCCTAGAGAAGTCGCCGGTCAGGATAAGTGTCCAAGACTCGCGAGCGAACCTGAAAACCATCGAATGCTCCAATAGAGAACTGAGAGAAGACTTGGTCAAGTACCTACAAACAGATCGGAACAGTAACAGACTAGGAGAGTTCGCGATCGGGACGAACATATACGTGAAGCAACTGATCGGAAGACTGCTCCAAGACGAGAAGATTCCATATGTCCATGTTGCCTTTGGAGATCCCTACCCTGACGATACAGGAGCCGACTGGGAATCGAAGACCCACATCGACGCGATCATGAAAGATGCAACTCTCTGGGTCGACAACAGGAAGCTGATGGAGAAAGGCCGCCACTTGCTGTAGAGCGTGTCAGCATTCAATCGCGTTCAGTTGAGCGAGCATCTGCTCGATTCTGACTGTGCATTCAACGAGCTGCTCGCTATTTCGCTTGATCTCATTTAGTGATATCATCGTCTGCATCAAGTCAAGAACTGGGGTACGGCGAGTATAAGCAAGAGAGACGGGTCAAAGTACTGGAGCTGCCCGCTCGGATTCTGGTTTTGGAAACGCTTAATTGCGGTCCAAATCGTACCAACACCGTTTCACTGTGGCGCAGCATTCGGCTCGGTGGATGCAGTTGTACAAGCCAGGGATAATCGAGAGGATCGCGGGGCCGGTCGTTGTAGCTCGGGATATGCTGGGCGCCCAAATGTACGAACTCGTCAAAGTCGCCGAGGCAGGCCTCATCGGCGAGGTCATAAGAGTAGAGGGCGACCGAGCGACCGTTCAGGTCTACGAAGAGACCGTCGGAATCAAACCAGGCGAGCATGTAGAAAGAACCGGCAAACCTCTCTCCGTGGAACTAGGCCCTGGCATGATCAACCAGATCTACGACGGAATACAGCGACCTCTCCCAACACTCAGAGAGATCGCAGGAACCTTCATCGAGCGCGGCGTCACGTCTCCGGCGCTCGATCGAAAGAAGACTTGGGCATTCGTACCGAAAGTCAAGGCAGGCCAGAAGATTATTGGAGGCGACATTCTCGGTGAAGTGCGAGAAACTGTACTGGTCACCCAACGTATTCTCGTACCCCCAGATGTTGCAGGCAATATCAAAACGATCGCAAAAGAGAGCGACTACAAAGTCACAGACGACATCGCTGAAGTCGAGACACAGAATGGAGTCGTGAAGCTACAGCTAATGCACACGTGGCCTGTCAGAAAGGCTCGACCAATCAAGTCCAAGCTTGCCTCAGTCGTGCCGCTCGTCACCGGCCAGAGAATAATGGATTTCCTCTTCCCAATAGCAAAGGGTGGAACAGCGGCCATTCCTGGAGGGTTCGGGACCGGCAAGACTGTGATGCAGCAACAGCTTGCCAAGTGGGCAGATGCCGAAATCATAGTGTATGTGGGATGTGGTGAACGCGGCAACGAGATGACCGAAGTCCTTGAGACATTTCCGGAGCTGAAGGATCCTAGAAGCGGGCAGCCGCTCATGGCTAGGACGATACTGGTCGCGAATACGTCGAACATGCCGATAGCGGCACGAGAGGCCAGTGTCTACACAGGTATCACGATGGCAGAATACTTCAGAGACATGGGCTACGATGTCGCATTGATGGCGGATTCCACGTCCAGATGGGCAGAAGCGCTCAGAGAGATTTCCGGCAGACTTGAGGAGATGCCGGGTGAGGAAGGATACCCAGCCTATCTCGCATCCAAGCTGGCCGAATTCTATGAACGCGCAGGTAGAGTAGAAGTCCTTGGCAGCGAGTCAAGAGCAGGCTCAATATCCGCAGTAGGGGCTGTTTCGCCGTCCGGCGGAGACTTCTCAGAGCCGGTTACACAGAATACACTTCGGATCACCAAAGTCTTCTGGGCTCTGAGCAAGTCGCTGGCGGAGCGACGTCACTTCCCGGCCATCGATTGGCTCACGAGCTACTCGCTCTACCTCGACTCGGTAGAGGAATGGTATCAGACGAAGACCAAGCAGCCATGGAAGGATCTGCGACGAGATGCCATGTCCCTCTTGCAACGGGATGAAGAGCTCAGAGAGATCGTAATGCTCGTCGGCCCAGATGCTCTGTCGGAAAGTCAGAGGGCAACACTGGAAGCGGCTCGCATGATCAAAGAGGATTTCCTCATGCAAAGCGCGCAGCACCCAATCGACAGTTACTGCTCGCCTGAGAAGACAACCGAGATGATCCGCCTGATCTTGAAGTTCCATGAGAGAATGACGAAGGCGGTTGAGCAAGGAGTGTCCCTGCAACACATACTCGACATCCCCGTCAGGCACGACATCGCTCGATGCAAGATCGAGCCATCGGAAGGATTCGGGGAAGTTGCGAAAGGGATCGAACAGAGACTGGAGGATCAGTTCAGGCAGCTCACTGCTGAGGCAGTCAGCTCGGAGGGATCACCCGCATGAGTCTCATGCTGAGAGAATACAGAACCATCACGAAGATCGCGGGGCCACTCCTGTTCGTGGAAGCTGTCACGGGCGTTGGCTTTGGGGAACTCGTTAGGATCGCCGTTCCTGACGGCTCCGAGCGTAGAGGACAGGTCCTTGAAATAAGCGACAAGATGGCCGTCGTTCAGGTCTTCGAAGGCACTTCTGGACTAGATGTTGAAAAGACCGCCGTCAGATTCGCAGGCGAGACCATCAAGCTGTCGGTCTCGTCGGACATGCTCGGCAGAGTCATGGACGGCAGCGGCAATCCAATCGATGGTGGACCGAACATTATACCCGAGGACTACTGGGATGTTCACGGGGCACCAATCAACCCCTACGCAAGAACCTACCCGAGAGAATTCATTCAGACCGGAATCTCGGCAATCGACGGAATGAACACCCTTGTCAGAGGACAGAAGTTGCCATTCTTCTCTGGTGCGGGGCTTCCGCACAATGCGGTGGCAGCGCAGGTTGCGAGGCAAGCACAAGTTCGAGGGTCAGGAGAAACCTTCTCAACTGTATTCGCAGCCATCGGCATCACAGCCGACGAGGCCAGGTTCTTCCGAGAGGATTTCGAGAAACAAGGTGCCTTCGAGCATGTGACGATGTTCGTGAACTTGGCCGACGACCCTGCGATAGAGAGGATAATCACACCGAGGGTCGCGCTCACAGCGGCCGAGTATTTTGCATTCAAACTGGGCATGCACGTCTTGGTTATTCTTACTGACATGACGAATTATGCAGAAGCGCTTCGGGAGATCTCGGCTGCTCGAGAAGAAGTGCCGGGAAGACGAGGTTATCCTGGATACTTGTACACCGACCTATCCACAATATATGAGCGGGCTGGAAGGACGCACACCAGCAAGGGCTCGATCACGCAGATGCCGATCTTGACCATGCCACACGACGACATCACTCATCCGATCGCCGATTTGACCGGTTACATAACGGAGGGGCAACTCATCGTCGATAGAGGGCTCCACAGACGCGGCATCTATCCTCCGATAGATGTCTCTCCGTCGCTGTCGCGTCTCATGAGGGAAGGAATAGGGAAAGATAGGACACGCGAGGATCACAGAGAAGTCTCAGACCAGCTCTACTACGCGTATGCTGAAGGGCGCGCCTTCCGTGATCTAGTCGCAGTGGTTGGAGAAGAGGCGCTTTCGAACAGAGACAAACTCTACTTGAACTTCGCCGATGCCTTCGAGAAACGATTTGTGAGACAAGGCGAATACGAGAACAGAGACATAGAACAGACACTTGACCTCGGCTGGGATCTCCTATCTATGCTGCCCGAAGTTGAGCTCAAACGGATCGATCCGTCAACAATCGCGAAGCACCATCCTAAACACAGGGGCAAAGGAACGCATAATGTCTGAAGTCATTCCGGGCATTCATCCAACGCGGATGGAGCTGCTCGTCCTCAGAAAGAGGCGGAACATCGCAGAAAGAGGAAGAGACCTTCTAAGAGAGAAACTGGACGCCCTCATGATTGAATTCTTCGAATCCGTCCGCAACATATCTGCGCTGAGAGAACGTTCTCATGCGCTTCTGGAAGAAGCATACGCCCTTTTCATAGAAACCCAGATGATCCATGGTTCTGCGAAACTCGAGCAACTATCCATTGGAGTCGAAGACCGCTTCGACCTCGAAGCTGAGACAAGAAACGTGATCGGCGTCACTTTGCCAGACATGCAGCTGAAAGTGTCACCGCTCAAGAGTGCGCCCTACAACCTGCTAGCGACGTCAGCGAGACTGGACGATGCGACCATGAAGATGGCTGAGACCTTGAAGGCGATTGCCGAGCTGTCAAGTGCAGAAGCAGCGACCAGAAAACTCGCAGAAGCCATAGCCTCAACCAAAAGACGTGTCAACTCACTTGACTACATAATAATTCCACGCGTTCTCGGATCGATAAGATACATCCAGATGCACTTGGAAGAACGTGAGCGTGAGGACTTCTTCAGATTGAAGCGGATAAAGAGCCGAATGGAGAAACAGGCAAGAGCTGCCTAGTCAACTGGTGAGCACACACAAAACCGCTCCTACCAACGACGGTTCAAATTCAAGCGCCCACACCAGCCTACCCCACACACACAAAATGCCGGTCCCTTGGTGCGCACACACAACGCCTCCAACCCAGTCTAATGCCGATGCTCTTGGTGAGAACGCGTGGTTAGTCTACCTTTGGCATGAGCCAAAACTCGTTCCCGTCTGGATCTCTGAACATGGCGTACTTCACGTTCTCGTTCCATTCGGCCTTGCCGAGTTCCCTAGTGAACTCGACACCTTTCCCTTTCAGTTCTTGATACGTAGTTTCGACATTTTCAGCGTAGAATAGGATACCGGTATTCCCGGGTTCAAGCGTCTCGCCTTTGCACAAGTGGATACCTGTCGGCGAACCGGGTGGACCAACGACGACCCAATGCTCCATGTCATCTTGAACTTCGAATCCGAGTCTGTCCCTGTACCACTCCTTGGCTTTCTTCTCATCAGACACGACGACAGCCACACTCCTAATTCGTTCAATCGCCATCTGCCTGCGCCTCACGCTGAGAGTCCTCCATCTTCGATAAGAGTCTTGGGGGGCAGCAATTACCCCCATCGCCCGAATCTGGGTAGAGCATACCGGGCTGTCCGTGTGTGTGGGTCGCTTGGTGCGGGCGTCGTGATTTGAACTATTGAATTTGTGTGTGAGTCATCTGGTGAGTTCGAATCGCGTGACTTGTAGAGGAATCACGATCATGAGGAACCGTCGTGTGTGCTCTCTCTTGTTTAGAACTTGTAGAGGATCTTCTTGAAATTGACGATCTTTCCGTTCCTGATTTCGACGTTTTCCTTTCTTAGCAACCGTGTCTTCTTTTCCACGGTCTTGCCAGAGGTCTTTCCTCCAAAGCCGCCAATGGTCCCGTCAGATCTTACTACTCTGTGGCATGGGACTCTCGGGGCATAGGGATTCTTGCGGCAAGCGTTCCCAACAGCCCTGTATGCCTTGGTGTTCAATTGCCTGGCGATCTGACCGTAGGTTGTAACTCTACCTTTAGGAATCCTCTGCATGAGCTTCCAGACTTTCTCCTCGAAGTTCATCCTCAAGGTCACCTGATTGTTCATCGTTACTTCCTCACATCGATGAGGATCCGGGATAAAAGGGATGGCGGCACCTCGAGGGCCTATCTCACTTGGAATTCTAATTGGCCAGACTTGTGAGATCTACTGACTCATCGCTGAGAAGCGAGATGTCTTCGATGGACAGTCGACTCAGAATCAGAGTCTTAGCCGCCTCTGCTTCCTTGGAGGGGCGAATGACCGATAGATAGGCCTGCACGCGTCCCTGGCTAAGATAGAACTGCGCAAATCCTTCCCTTTCCGAAAGTTCTAGTGGGCCGCGTCGAACAATCACATCTCGCTGTGTCGCATCTCCCCACACTTCAATTCGTAACTTGAACATGGTTGAGAAGAAGTGTGGCAAATCGATGCATCTCTCTTGAGCTCCCGCCATGTTGGCTCCCGCTATCTCACCATGTTTCACAGCAACGTCATAGTGTTCGAGTCGGAGATGCTTGCCGTACAATGGACTGTAGAAAGACGCAACGTCGCCAGCGGCATAGATCCCTGTGTCTTCTGTCTCAAGTTGCTCATTGACTAAGATTCCTTTGTCAACCGGAAGCCCGGCCTCTTGAGCCAGTTCCACATTAGGCGCGATCCCGACACCAACCGCGACAAAATCACCAAGGGCCTTCTTCCCCGTCTTTGTCTCGACTCCAGCAACTCGACCATTTGCCTCCACAAAACGGGCCGCCACCTCGTTTGTAAGAACGTGGACGCCT
>JBAVVE010000176.1:0-7243 GCA_049697135.1 Bathyarchaeia archaeon
GTGTGCGAATGGCGTCCCCAGGCTTTCCGACGTTTCCGCCCGGCCCCTTAGCCTTAAGAGCTATGACTCGACGCCCCTCGATCGTTGTTTCAGCAACCATGATGTCCTTCTCGACCTCTCGTTTCTCGTGATCTCTCATGAGCTTCGACGCGACGAGTGCCCCCGCTCCATCGCCGACCGGCTGTCCCTGCGCAAACGCCTTCGCAGCGCCGGAGAAAGCCTCGGCTTCCCGCATAATCAGAGGCAGCAGCATCTGGAGCTGCAGTATCATGTAGAAACTTGAAGTCTTCTTGCCAAGAAGGTAGAAGTGTCTCACAACCTTAAACAGCAGGTTCAGCACCCATGAGGCCTCCACCATGTTCTCCAGGTTGTTGGCCTGGGCGTCCGTTGCCTCGGGAGCGAGCTTCTTAACATCGTCTTTGAACTTGAGGTCGCGGACATCCAAGAGATGATCCAGTTTGCTGACTATCCCCGCTGGATCAAGGTCGACAGGCATGATGAAGAACTGCTCGAGAAGCCCCGAAAGTGCGGCCGAAGGATCTTCCTTTGGCTTTCCGATCTCCTTGATCGTTCGAAGCGCAAGAGCTTTCGCGTCATTCTTCATGAACTCCAGCTTCCTCACTGCACCGTCAAGTTGCAGGATTCCAATCCTGCACTGTATCTGTTGACCAAAGAAGAAAGAAGCGAAAATCATACCAAAGATCAGAAGGCTGGTCATGTTTCCGAGCGGACTGTCGGCTCCCCCCAGTCCGCCGATCTGAAGCGTCGCATTGAGTATCAAGCAGTTATCCTCTATCGAGACGGCAGTAGATCACCGTTATAAAGATACATCGACGAGTCTGGCAAAGAAAATTGACATGGAGTTGGCAGCTGTCCAAGTTTCGCGTGGCCTTGCGGAACACACTACCGCCTGAATCGCCCGGGAGATTCACTTCCGTGTTTTCGGCGACACACGCTTTCCCCGTCCACGTACGCGGTCCAAAGATCATGCACCCTCCTGTCCGCCTCCTCAGTCTCAAGCTGCATGTAGATCTGATCCAGAATCTCGATGCTGCTTACCGGGCTGAGAGAGCGGTACACCACCCGTGAAGGCTTCATCTCGTCCCCGCACACTGTGAGGGATAGGATGAGGCTGCTCTTTCCGACACCACGCTCGCCTTCAATGATGCAGGAGACACGGTTTTCCATATACACTCCTACTTTGCGGCTCATTGGGGATTCGATGAGGCTGATACAGTCAACGTTCTCTTCCAGCCGCGCCTCAAAATATCGGATTGGATTCTCGGTCATGTTGAATGCATCAAGGAAGCTTCTTGCAAGGCCAGCGCTTAGCGTCTGAGTAGGATATAGCATTCCAGTACCAGGTAGAGAGGTCGACTGCTGCAAGGCTTGAGCGATCCCAGACTCAGCGCATCCTGAATGGCTTCTCACAGAAGAAGAGTACGGGTGCATCCATCTCATGATGTGCGATGGACCAGGTCTTGATCATGAGACGCGTTTCGATTGGATTGGCCTCTCTTGTAAGTCAGAGTAACGAAACGAGTGTTCCTGTGGAGTTTGGAATGCGGCCGGGTGTGTGAATGGGCAACCTTCCAGAGCGGCTCATTGAATGCGCCATGCGCGCGAATAGGCGAGTGCCGCGTTCAAGCCAACCATCAAGAATGAAGATGAAGTGAAAAAGAGAACAAAAGCATAAACGTCTTGGCGAAATAGTTCATATGGCTTGAACGCCTCGCGGAAGAACCACCCGAGAATCACGGCACATGGCCAAGGCTTTTCATAGGTGGGGTCTCTGAAAAGAACGACTGATGCAAGGAGAAAGGTCCTAGGTCCCTTCCATAACTATCATCGTCAGCGTTGACCTGACGCCGGTGAGCCTGCGAACCTTCGAGGTCATGACCTCCTTAAGCTTGTCCCATGTCTCTGCTTCGACCTTTGCAACGATGTCGTACACCCCATAGGTCAGAGAAGCTTCCTTAACATGCTCAATCTTCTTCAGCTCATTGAAGACGTCGCCTTCTCTGCCGATCTCAGCGGTTATCATAACGAACGCCACGGGCACCTCCGAAGACCTCCTTCCGGCGAACGCCGGGTCTTCCGGAGACAAAAATGTTTGGAATCGAGGCGTGGCCCTGCTACCTCGGGGAAATCTTCTTTCGGCCACGCTAATAGCTCGAAGGCAACTGAGTGGGCTACCATGTTCTAGTTTGTGGGCGTGTGTGAACGCGGGGCAGGACTGGCTCTGTTAACTTAAGGGATTGTGGATTCCTCACGGGGTTTTTTTTGTATGAGCCGCACGGCCCTCAGAATCCTGAAAAGTCAAGAGATTATCGAAACAGCGGATCTGGTTACTCACGTTGATACTTCTCGCTACCGCTTTGACGTCGTATATGTTCCACGCCTCCCTCTGGGCCCCGTCCTGAACGTTCCAGATCAGCCGCGTATCAGCTGCTGCAACAGCAGGCGCACGTACTGATGAGAATTAACCCTGTACTTGGCGCGCGATGGTCCCGCCCCAACTTTGATAGAGTAGGCCTGATCCGGTAGGGCTGCGAACAGATCTTCATCCGTTACATCGTCGCCAATCGCGAGTATGAAATCCCATCGTCTTCTTGAGAGCCACGTTGATGCAGCTCTTCCTTTGTCGACGCCAACGTTCTTGATCTCAACTATCTTGCTGCCTTCCAAGACTTGAAGATCGCTGTCCGCCGTAAGATGCGAGAGGTAGTCCCTCAGCTCTCTTGCTCTCACAGTCGCCAACTCTGGGTCAGCCTTTCGGTAATGCCATACTAGCGAGAACGTCTTTTCTTCCACAAAGGCGGCCGGGGTCCTGTCAACGTACAGTTCGAGAAGGGGGCGTATCTCGGTCTTCCAATCGGTTCTTAACGCATCGATCAAGTCCCAGGCTGCTTTTGCTGGCTTTATCCACGCGCCGTGCTCGGCAACCAATCCGATGTCTAGACCAGCGAACCATTCCTCCAAGATCTCCTTGTTTCTCCCACTTATGATGACGGTCTCGTTTCGGGGTTCGTTGGTCAGCCCTCGGAGTAGTTCTAATATCTCTTGATCGGGCGTGGCTTTCTCAACCTTCTCAGTGAAGCCCGTTAGAGTTCCGTCATAGTCCAAGAGAAGAAGCCGGTCCCGGCTTGAAGAGTACTCTGCTATCAGTCTCGCGGTCTCGTCGTCGCCTAGAATCTTGCCCTGGATCTCCTGTTGAAGCCGTTTGGATTCGGATAGGTTATCTATGAAGTCTCTTGCCCATCGGACGATGTCGTATCGTTGCAATCTGGCCTGCATTTCTCTGTTGCGGCGGATCTTTTCGTCATCCGGTAGAGCCAACGCTTCTTTCAGCGCTTCGGCAACCGCTTTCAAATCATTCGGGTTGACTATCAGCGCCTCTCCTAGCTCCTTGGCAGCACCGGCCATCTCGCTTAGGATCAGGAAGCCCGTACCGTCTTTCTTCGTTGCAACGTACTCTTTTGCCATCAGATTCATTCCATCCCTGAGAGGGGTGATCATCGCAACGTCAGCAATGCTGTATAGGCTCAGTAGCGTTTGGAGGGGCAGGAAACGAGATAGGTACAGGATAGGAGTCCACTCGACCGTCCCATGCCTGCCATTTACTTCGCCTACAAGCTGATCAATCCCCTTCTTGAGAGCCCTGTATCGCTCAACATCTCCACGCGAGGGAACCACCACCAGAACGAGTGATACCTTGTCCCTGAATTCGGGGTTCCGCTGTAGGAATAGGTCAAACGCTTGGAGCCGCTGCGGTATGCCTTTCGTGTAGTCCAGTCGGTCGATTGAGAGGATGATCTTCCGACCACCTAGCTTTCTTCGGATTAGCCTCATCTCTTTTCCGACCTTAGCGTCGGCGGATGCGCTGCTGAACCGATGGTAATCTATCCCCATGGGAAACGCGTCGACCCTTATTTCGCGCCCATTTGCCGCAATCCGCCCCAATGAATTGTCATAGCCCAGTATTCCTAGAATGCTGTCGAGGAAGTGGTTAGCGTAATCGTACGTGTGGAATCCTATCAGATCAGCCCCTAGGAGTCCCTCCAAGATCTCCTTACGCTGCGGGAGCAGGCGGAAGACTTCGAATGAAGGAAAAGGGATGTGCAAGAAGAATCCTATTCTTGACTTTGGCATCATCTTCCGTACAAGACTCGGAAGCAGCATCAAGTGATAGTCGTGTATCCAAATCATGTCATCCTCGGTGGCTACGCCCACGAGCGCCTCGGCAAAGATCTTGTTCACGCGTTGATACGCATCCCAAAAGCTGTCTCTGTAGATGATGTACTGAGGAAAGTAGTGGAACAGAGGCCAAATCGTGCTGTTGCAATAGCCATCATAGTGACTCTCGATATCGGCCTTCGACAGAAAAACGGGGAGGCAACTGAACTGCTCCATCAAACGGCTTCTTATCTCTTGGGCTCCTTGATCGGAGGTCACTCCAGGCCAGCCGATCCAGAGGCTGTTATGAGATTTGTGGAATGAATCCAGTCCTGTGGCAAGACCGCCGACGCTCTCTTTGAAATAAATTCTTCCCTCCCTTCTTGTGACAGTGACCGGTAGTCTGTTCGAAACTACGTAGAGTCTACCCACGGAGTTCTCACGGCCCCCGTATGACATTGTCATCATCTCTCATAAGTTGAGGCTGGACAGCACGCACACGTCAGTGGCCGCTGACCGAGCGGAAAGCAACGACTCGACGGATGCTCAGAGGAACGCCGGTGCATGTAATGCTAAGACGGGGCATCTTGACAGAAGACTTGTCTAGTCATATGCACTGGCTATATACTGCTCGAGATCCATTGACTGGACCCTGCTGAGATCTTCTTCGAATTTGATTGAGATGAAACTGTCGTATGGGATGACATAAGCACCTATCACCTGCTCTCCTATCCATCTTGGCAACAGTTCGTCCTCGGGGTTGCATGGCGTTCTCTCGATCTGGCCGAAGTCTTGCAACCTACGATGGGTGATGTAGCACGCCGTATTGGCTAGATCATGACGTAGTGGCTTCTCTTGGAATTCGGTTACTCTGAATGTTGATGGATCAAGCGTACCTATTCCGTAGCTAGCCCGAAAGGCTGAGGTATACACCTGCACGACCTCGCATCCGTGGCAAGCGCTCAGCCAGAGATAATGACGTACGAGGTCGCGCAGATTGACCCTGAGGATGTCGGATGCGTTGAATATTACGGCGGGTTTGCTCGGATCTATGACGCGCTTCTCAATGGCGTACTTGATGAATCCGGCCCGTCCCAACGGCTTAGGTTCTTCGACGTAGTCAATCGTAATCCGCCTTCCAAACTGTTTGCTGAGTTCTTCCCCTCCCCCGAATGTTTCTATGATCTTTGCTGCACCATATCTCAACCCTACAACAAATCGGCAAACCCCTCCGAGGATCATAGGTAGCATGCTCCAAAACATCAGTGGTCGCTTTGACGACCCAATCTCGAGAAGAGGCTTTGGTTGTTCAATCGTCCGTGGTCTTAGCCTGACCCCTCTTCCTCCTGCGCTGACTACACCATACGCTTCGCTGATCATTAGCTGTGCCTTGCTATCAACAAGATGCCTAAGTTCCTCTTGTCCAGTCATCAATTCTCAATCATCATTCGAGGTCAAGGAAACTGCGCTTAATACCTTTCTCTGGATTCATCGAGGACACTGCGCGTGTTGCCTTCGCCGCGACGCGGATCACAAGCTAAGCGCTTAACACTTCTTCGTGAAAGTTCGGAACCGTAACAAACATTTAGGGGCTAGAGCCATTGACGACCAAATGAATTCGTATCTCGCCTACGGGCCGCTTGTGCCATTCGCAACAGGGCTCGGAATAACACTGATCGTTGTCTTCCTGCTGAACAGGTTACTGTCGAGCCAAGTGGAGAAACTAGTAGCCACCAATCCCAGCCTTCAGACGACATACCGATACGTGAGGAGGTTGGCGGTCTCCCTCGTGCTTCTGACAGGCGTCACTCTATCATCGTTTGCTGCCTTTCCAGCACTGCAAGGCTTCGCGTCTTCGATAGTGATCACGCTCGGTTTCGCATCAATAGTCGTTGGGCTCGCAGCGCAGCAGAGCATATCGAATCTAATCGCAGGATTTCTGGTCTCGATCTCGAGACCCTTCCAAATCGGAGATGCTGTGGTTTTCCATGAAGAATTCTGCTTCGTGGAGGACATCACCTTGATGCATTCAATTCTCCGGACTTGGGATAACAGGCGATTGGTTGTGCCAAACTCGACGATATTGTCGGAGGTGATCACCAACTATTCCAAGACCGATCCGACAATGCTCGCACCCGTGTTTGTCACGATAACGTACGAGTCAGATTTGGACAACGCGATGGGGATCATGGTCGACGAGGCTAGGAGGCATAAGGATTGCTTGCCTATCGGAGATCTTCCGAACGTCGTCGTCATGGAATACAGTGAACGCGGGATCAATCTTCGATTGTTGAGTCGTGCGAAAGATCAGCCTACAGCGTTCATGATGATCCGTGATCTCTTGTACAGCATCAAGAAACGCTTCGACGAAGGAGACATCGCGTTGGCCCCAAGCAGAACTTATGTCGCCCTAGACAAGACCGTTAGGCAGCAAGTGATAGAGCTTGCAAATGCCCTGATGACCGAGCACAAGAGAGAGACAGCATCAGAGCAGGCAGACCGTTGATTCGCATCGGTGTGATGAATCTGTATCACAGGATCGACTCGGATTGGACGGCCAATGTCATACTGAGTTTTGTAGCACTGTCTGGCGATGAGGAAACTAGAAAATCCTAGTTCGTGAGGCACTTTAGTCACTGTCGTAAGTGAGAATAGAAGACTCTTGAGGTCGGTTCAGGAATTCGAACGCGCTCGGATTCCTGACAAATGTCGAATATGTGTCCTCTTTCGACGGAAACTGTTCGAGTTCAAGAGCATCAGTCACTCTGAGGGCAGGGGCGGCTTGGATGTTGAAGTTCATTTGAAACACCGCATTTTTCAATTCATAGTAAGCAGCACCTTTGGATTGCTTGATTGGCTGATAGTCCGACTGGAACTTGCTCGATACCCAGTTAGCCATGACGAGAACGTCGGATGAGGGGTTGATAGTCACGTGACAGTAGTTGGGCGGTATGAGAACTTTCGCATGTTGCTTCGCCTTCACAAGGATCGCCTCAACGACGCGTGTGCCGCGGAATCTCTGCAGCAAGTAATGCGCTTCCCCCTACAAGACTTCGTACAGTTCGGG
>JBAVVE010000177.1:0-2339 GCA_049697135.1 Bathyarchaeia archaeon
ATCCTGTACAGTCTTTGTGCTACCGTATCTAGGATCTCGCTATGTCTTTTCTCATCTTCTGCCAGATGTTGAAGTAGCATTCGCACTGCTTCGTCGTCCGTCTTGCTCATTTCCTTCTGTATGTGAGATATCATGGATTTGCCTAGGGACATGTGGTTCTCTATCTCTCTCTTCACTATGATGGGATCAGCGAACCCACTGAACGCTTGCTGCCAGAGGGTCTTCGAAGACTGAGCGCCATTCAGCGTCTCAAGGACAGCCTCCAGAATCATTGCGTGTTTCTGTGAGTCGCATCTCATCTCTGCGAGCAGGAGTCTTGCTGCGCCAGCACCAACTTTTTGCTCTGTTTCTGCGAGCCTTGCTGCGCTTTCTATCTCAATTTCGGCCTGCGCCCGTATGAGCTCGACCAACTCTCTCCGCGATTCCACTGAGAATCACTGTTTGTACAGACTCGGCTGGCTTGCCTAAAGTCTAGTTCTAGTGTACTGTCAGGAAGGACTACGCTTGGGTTGTACGCGAGGAAGGTCTTGCGTTCAAATCCCTTACGCACGTAAAGTGTTCTCTCTGCCGCGACCGGACCCGACGTTGGACTATCGTTTGGTGAGTAGTTCTTGGGATCTGCCGATTGCCTTTTCTGGCAAGTTCTCGAAGAACATACGCTGATCTGGCAAGCGGGTTGTCATGACGAAAGACCAAGCATCGGTGAAAGGCTCGAGGGATGGCCTCAAGCCAACATTAGGTCTCTTCGATGCCACTGCCATAGGCGTAGGTGCCATTATCGGCGGTGGAATCTTCGTCGTCACCGGAATAGTTGCTGGCCTAGCGGGCCCTGCTCTCGTGGTTTCGATAGCGGTTGCGGCGGGTATTGCTCTGCTCACCGCGCTGAGCTTTGTGGAGCTGACTTCTTGGTTACCTGTAGAAGGGAGTGTCTACGAGTTTGCCCGCAGGCTCATCTCACCCTCTGCCGGTTTCCTGTCTGGCTGGATGTGGGTAGTCTCCAACGTCTTTGCCGGCGCAGCAGTTTCGCTCGGATTCGCATACTATCTTGTTGCTCTGTTTCCGGGTGTCGAGCCGAGACTGGTCGCGGCTGCTCTGTGCATGATGTTCACCGCGATCAACTACGTAGGTGCTCGACAATCCGCTACGCTGAACAACATGCTGGTTATGGGAAAGGTGATCATACTGTTGGTTTTCGTGATCGCAGGCCTTTCTAGTGTGAACCAGCAGAATTTCAGTCCGTTCGTGACCTCTGAGGTCGGGGTTCTCTATGGTGCCTACTTCATTTTCTTTGCCTATGGTGGGTTCGCAAGAGTCGCTGTTGCAGCCGAGGAGGTTAGAGATGCCAGACGAGTTGTTCCGCGCGCCATGATGCTTGCATTGGCCATATCGAGCATCCTCTACATGCTAGTCGGAGCAGTGGCAGTCGGTCTCATCGGTGCTGGAAGCCTCGGAAGATCGAAATCGCCTCTTGCGGAAGCGATCAGTATGGTTGGCAGTCCTGCGCTGGTGTACGTTGTCTCATTCGGAGGAATGATCGCGACTGCCAGTGTCTTGCTCACTTCAGTTCTGGGTGTCTCTCGTGTCATGTTTGCCATGGGAAGAAACATGGACTTGCCTTCTGCTTTGAGCAAGTTGCACCCTAAGCACAACACTCCCCACGTTGCAGTTCTGATTGCGGGAGCCGCCATGACTGTTCTCGCGCTTTCTATCGACTTGACCGGCGTCGTTGCCGCGAGCACTTTCGCTCAGCTATTATACTATGGATCCGCAAATGCTTCAGCTCTAAGATTGAAAGCTGAGACGAAGAGGTATCCTCGCGTCTTGCCAGCAGTAGGGTTGGGGGCATGTGTCCTGCTCATGGTTTTCACCAGTCCCTCAGCGTTAGCGCTAGGCGTCTTCTGCCTGATCGTAGGTGTGGTATACTATATGGCTAAGAAGAAGGGAAAAAGCCTCAGAAGCGATGAGGGTCACATATGAGATCAAGGCTCCGTATGGAAATCAAGCCTGAGCACCCATACATGGTCACAGGTCTGCCTGGCGCCGCAGGTGTCGCGAAACTGTCCGCGGATTATCTGGTCAAGCAGCTGAAAGGTGAACTGTTCGAGGAACTATACTCGGATGCATTTCCACCGCACGTCCTGATAAACAAAGGCGGAACCGTCGAGCTATTGAGGAATGAACTCTACTACTGCAAGAAGTCGAAATCGAAGAGCGATCTCATAGTCTTCACAGGGAACACGCAGGCCGTTTCCTCGGAGGGACAATACGAAATCGCCAACGAAACCATATCCAGAGCCAGGAACCTCGGCGTCGTTAGACTCTATGCGACAGCCGCGTAC
>JBAVVE010000178.1:0-12315 GCA_049697135.1 Bathyarchaeia archaeon
GGAATACGGTGTGGTTCCGATGGAAGACGGCAGCATAGCCGGTACCAACGGCTTACTCTTCGGACTTGCAGCGCTTCAGAATATTCCAAGCATATGCCTACTCAGTGAGACCCCCGCCTACACGACGCCGACAGGTCGGTTCGTTGTTGACGCCAAGGCGGCTCAAGCGCTACTCGCGGTGCTGACAAGGATGCTGAACATTGAGATCGACATGAAGCCTCTGGAAGAGGAAGCGAAACTGAGCCAAGAGTTCATGCAAAAAATGGAAGAGATCGAGCAGCGCACAATCGAGGAAGTCCGAAGAGCCGCGGCTCCCCGTCCGCCAAAGGAGCAAATGTACGTCTGATGACCGCTCACCGCTTCTCTTGGATGTGCTGAGGAATCAGAAATGTCAGGCCTCACTGCTATCGTCGGATCACGCGGCCTAAGATCGGTTGGGAAGATAGCTGTAGACTACTTGGTTGAGAAGCTTCAGCCAAGACTGATCGAAGAACTCTATTCCCCGCATTTCCCCATGATCTACCAGACGCAGCCCTCCTACGCAGCACATCCAGACTACCCTGGCAGGCCCGGCGTCTGGCTTCAGCACGACCGAATAACGCTTCCAAAGGTCGAATTCCACCTCTCTGATTCTCCGAGGCTTCTGCTAACTAGAGGTTACCACGCAAACTTCCAGGGACAGCATGAGGTTGCAGAGCAAGTCCTAGACATATACGAGAAGCACAGCGTGACACGACTTTTCGTGCTGGCAGGATACGGCGTCGGTGAAGGGGAGGTCTGCTGTGCCGCGACTGATCCTGAACTCGTGGATGAACTCAAGAAACACGGCATCGGAACAGGGTACGAGGGGCCCTTCATCGGTTTCTCCGGTCTGGTCTTGGGCTTGGCGAAACTCAGAGGAATCAAGGGCATATGCCTCTTCGGTAGAAGCCAACCAAACCCTGAAGATCCAGAGTCACCTGACCCGCAAGCAGCAAGAAGAGTTCTGGAGAAACTTGCTGGCATCCTTGAACTCGATCTCGATCTCACGGGACTAGAGAAGACGAAGGCAGACCAGACTGGACCAACAGTTGTTGGTTCATAGAAAGAGCCTGATACCCACAGTCAAACCGCATGGCCAGCATACGGCGGGATCGAAGGAACCTGCCCTGGCACCATTGAAGATTCGAACTCCTAGAGGAACTCATGCAACCTTCTCACAGCATCGATCTTCTCGTTCTGTCCGATGTTCGCGGACAAAGCCGCATTTTCAATGATCTCGATCGTCTTGTCATATGTTCTCCTATCCACAGGATACGGGATGCCGTCTTTCCCACCGTGCGCAAAGCTGTACTTCGCAGGGTCTCTCCAAGAGGCAGATGCACCATAGATCAGCTCGGAAACAAGGGCCAGAGCTCGTACAGCTTTCGGCCCGATACCCCTGATCGCAACAAGCTCTTCGTAGCTCTCAGGTTGAATCTCATAGGCTCTGTGAAGTGCAGCGATCGTCCTGTCCGTGAGTTCCTGAATAGTGTGCTGGGTGGGCATGACAAGAGTCAGCATTTGGCTCCTGTGAGGCAAGTATTCGTCAATCGATGCTTGCTTTGCTTCTCTAATTAGGCCGCTGAGCCGCTGTGGCTCATCAAGCACGAGATCCAGGCTGGTCTTTCTTGCTTCCTCACTCTCACCAGCTGTCATGTCGAGCACAGATTGCTCTTGGCGGTCGCTTGCGATTCCTGAGTGAGGCTCCTCCACAAAGCTACGCATGTTCTCCGATAGCCAGTGGTAGCGCCTAGCCAAGTGCTCCTGCATACCCTGTTGGACTACTGCCCAGTCCCCGTCCTCGCTGACTATGAAGCAATGGTGGTAGAGTTGATATCCGTCCTGAAGACAGCTGTTATCGACCTTCGCCGCCATCCTGCTCGCGTATCTCAGAGAATCTATCCTCTGTGACGACAGCGAGAGACAATCCGCAACTTCCTCAATCTCGTTTTGGGTCTGCTTTGAAACCTTCCCTTTCCCTCCGCAGACAGCGATGCCCAGCTCTTCTGGCTTGATCGCCTCTTTGAGTGCTCCACAGACTGTCGTGGTCACTCCGGATGAATGCCAGTCGAACCCGAGCGTGCATCCAAGCGCTTGGAAGAAGAAGGGATCGCCTATTCTCCTTAGAAACTCTCGTCGGCCGTGTTCATGGATGATCAGCTCGGCTATTGCTCCACCTAGGCGTTTCATTCGTTTGAACAGCCAAGGTGGGCATCTTCCTTGGTGCAGGGGAAGCTCGGCTACGCCGACCCGTCTCATGGCCTAGAGAAGTGATCGATCGGCTACATTAGCCGTGGAGGGTTCCATAGGACTGCTGATGAGCATGCTTGGCAACTGGTCAAGGGAACAGTTGCCTTAGGCGCTCCACTTTCTCCGCGATCGCCTTGAAGTCGAATCGTCCCACGCTGAAGCGTGCAAGGTCGACCTTCCATGCTTCTTCTCCTGACTGCTTGTCTTTCCTGAGTTGCCAGCGGTAGAATCGGATGTCCCGAGCTCCATTCTGAGTCTCAACTGCAACTATGGCCATGATGAGGCTTGGTGAGCGGTAGATGTCGAATCCTCCGAGCTGTTTGAGGAACCCGCCTTCCCGGATCGGATAGTCCTTCCTGAACTCCACACTCAACTCCTTGACAGCTCCGAATCTGATCCAATCCTGCAAGGTGCATCGTGTGCATTATTGTTTCCGGCTTGGTGCCTTGGTGAGCTCGAAACCCACATGCCGTCCTCATAGTCGCTCCAGTCGGTCTATGGTAGAATTGAAAGATGTATTACAGCCGCACCCGAAATGTAATACATTTGGTTTCAATCGGTCTATGGTAGAATTGAAAGCTTGGCATTGCGGTCTGGAGCGACTCTCGCTCGCTGGCGTGTTCGTCTTTCCTTCAGTTCGCTTGCAGTCATCCTCTCGCCGCAGGCCATGCATCGGTATTGGGTCTCAGAGGAGTCTTCCAGCTTCAAGAGAACAACAGGCTGTGTGCGTATGCATTGGTTTGGGTTGACCCATGGGTGAGGATACTCTCGTGGGCGGCTCATATCTCGAAGATTCTCCTCATGATTTCACGTTCGAGTATTCCAGCTAAGGATAATACAGAAGGGCTGGAGTCACCAGCTCAGTGAGTCAAGTGAAATAGAGGCGTGATTGATCGTGAAAGCACTCGGAATCGCGCCAATCAAACCAACCATCTCGCCGGACGTACTCGACAGGATTGATGTTCGTGTTGGAACGATCGAGCTTGTAGAGGATGTGAAAGGGTCTGACAAACTGGTGAAGCTGATCGTTGATTTTGGCGATCACAAGAGAACAATACTCGCCGGAATGAAGAAGGAACGTGAGAACCCGAAGGAGATTGAAGGGAAACAGGCGCTGTTTGTCATCAATCTCGAGCCCAAGAAGATGCTGGGCGAGGTCTCGCAGGGCATGTTGTTCGATATCGGCTATGCTGATGGGGTCAAACCGGTTCTCGCAATGCCCGAAAGCCGCGTACCTAGCGGCACACGGGCCGGGTGATTGGAGAGATCCCAGCAACTCGCAGAGAAGATGATCGGTCTTACCCCACAAGCCAAAAAACAAGCATGAGCTACAACACAGAGCAGGTTGAAATCGCGTGCGGGTCACTTCAAGCATCATGCTGGCGATCGGTATTGCCGCGGTGTCAACCGCTTCAATTCTCATCCGTTATGCCCAGGTTGAAGCGCCTTCGCTGGTCATCGCAACATATCGCATGGCAATAGCCTCGCTCGTTCTAGCGCCGGTCGCTTGGCGGACTCATCGCACCGAGTTACGAAGCATGAGCAATGCAGAGTGGTGGTGGGCCATCGTCTCAGGCGTTTTTCTTGCGGTTCATTTTGCGGCATGGATCACTTCGCTCGAATACACTTCCGTGGCAAGCTCAGTCGTCCTGGTGACTACATCGCCACTGTGGGTGGCGGTGGCAGGCAGGCTATTCCTGCGCGAACGATTGTCTCGTTCTGTCATCTTTGGATTGATCCTGGCAGTGGCCGGTGGCACTGTCATTGGTTTGAGTGATGCATTGCAGGAGAGTGGCAGCGCGCCTTTGCTGGGTAATGTGCTGGCGCTTGTTGGCGCAATCACGGTGGCCGGATATTGGTTGATTGGCCGGCGGCTACGTGGCAGATTGTCACTGGTGCCCTATGTGACCGTCGTGTACAGCACAGCAGCTGCCGTGCTGTTGATGATGACGACTGCAGTCCATGAATCGTTGACCGGATACCCACCGATCATCTACCTGTTGTTCTTGTTGTTGGCTCTGGTGCCGCAACTGATCGGCCATTCCTCGTTCAATTGGGCGCTTGCACGTCTACCGGCTGTCTTTGTGGCCGTTGCAACACTGGGCGAACCGATTGGTTCAGCGACACTGGCCTACCTGTTCTTGGGCGAGACGCCCACTTTGCTGAAAATCTCCGGCGCTGCGTTCATCCTGGCAGGCATTGCGCTTACTTTGTTTGCCTCTCCGACTGCCAGACCAATGGATGCCACTGTCAACTGATGCGAGAGTATCGTCGATCGCAGTTGCAGGTGACGACGACCGTCGTAGGAATTGTTGATGAGATGTCATCCAACCGGGCTGGCAACAGAGCTATACATTCGGGTTTCTCGGCTTTGTGGCCGTTAGGACTACAGCGCTAATACCTGAACTACAGCACGATTGCGTTGTCTTACCGTCTTGACCTGACGTTTTCTCTGCCGTCTGGATACCTGTGAAGCCTGCTTCTTTGATCAAGCCCAGATACTCACTCTCAGGGAGCGCTCCGGCAACGCATTCAGCCCACGCCTTTGGATCGTTGCGATCAATCTTGAGGTTGCGCTCGGCGATCACATCCGAGACTACAAGCCTGCCGCCTGGTTTCAGGATCCGGTGAGCCTCACGGAACACGACAAGCTTGTCAGGTGCCAAGTTGATGACACAGTTGCTGACAACAACGTCGGCTGAGCCTGAATCGAGGGGTATATGCTCAATCTCTCCCAGTCTAAACTCCACATTTGAGAAGTCATACTTATTCGCGGTTTCTCTGGCACTCCAAATCATCTCAGGTGTCGCATCGATTCCGATAACGCGCCCGGATTGTCCGACAAGCTTTGAAGCTCTGAAGACATCGAAACCGCCACCGCTGCCGAGGTCGACCACTATCTCGCCCTCTTTGATTCCAGCCGCCTCAATCGGAGATCCACACCCGTCGTAGATCTGACTGGCCTCCGGAGGTGCTGTGCTCGTTGTCGTCGACTGCGGGCAACAACAGCTATCGCTGGATTTCCGCGTCTGAGCTAGCCGTCCGTAGTGATCTCTGACAGCTCTGCGTATTGAGGTCTCGTCTGGCTTCACTAACGCCCTATCTCCTGACACAATACTCTCTCTGCGCTGATACGAGAGCAGGCCCTCCTGATGGCCCACGCACCACCGTTGGAGGAAGCTTCTCTATTCTGCACAATCCTTCGGATTCCCAGTATTCGCTGACAGAGGGGCCGTTGTGTGCCATCTTCTTAATCAGTTTGCGTATCCAATTCGCCTTTATCATTTCGATTACCTACCGACACGAGTAAGTAGAAAGCGATATAAGGATTGTCTCACCTCTACTACCAAAGGGAAGTAGAATAGGTGCAAGCTCCGGCCAGACTAAAGGAAGAGGTGGACGTTGAGGAGACCCTTGCAGCGAAACTGAGGGAGCTCGGACTCTCAAGCTACGCAGCTAGGTCCCTCGTGGCTCTGCTTGGGAACGCACCACTATCCGCCGGCGAAATATGCAAGTTCACAGGCATGCCGGATTCAAAGATCTACTATGCATTAGAAGAACTGGATAGGGCAAGACTCGTTGAGTCACAGCATGGAACGCCGACTCTCTACAAGCCCCTGAAATTCGACCAAATGATCTCTAACCTCGTTCGTGCCGAGAAAGAAGAGTATGAACACAGACTCCACGTTGTCGAACTATTCAGGAAGCAAGCTGAGCCATTGGCCAAGGCACGGTCCGAGCCAGCGCAGATCGAGCTTGCCTACATCGTGAAAGGCAAACGAAACATCGTCGAGCGAATGCTTGCAGCGATTGAAGAGTCAAGGAAGGAACTCGTACTCCTGATCACGAGTAAGGAGCTCTTGGACGCAATTGCTGATAGCATAGTGCATGCGAGAAAGAGGAAAGTGAAGGTAGGTGTCGCAGTTCCTTCTGACCTCAAGGACAGCGAGAACTTGAAAATGCTTGGCGATGTACGGGCGCTGAAATGTGAATGCGACATACTGATCGCAGACTCAGAGAAACTCGTCACAGCGTCACATATGGATCGCGACGACGCCTACGCAATAGTGACATCGGACAAGAGCATGATACGAATGAGCCGCGAGTATTTCGATAATCCAAGCTGCTGTGTCAAGTCGTAGTTGGCGCCGCCGGAAGGACTCGAACCTCTAGTCGCGCCCGCGCGCTTCGACCAACGGGTCGCTGCCATGTGGCTAACAGCTTCAGCCTCAATCTTCCGCGACTGAGTCCGCTGCTCTACCACTGAGCTATCGTCTATGATCAAATGCTTGATCGTAAACGGCGGCTCTATTCGGCGGCACCGTTTTCACCGAGCCTCAAGTCACTTATTTAAGAGTTCATCATCAAGCGCGCACAAACCGGGCTGATCGCAAACTGTGTCCGATCTCAATTCGCTCGATTCTGCGCCGCGCATGCTTTAATATCGCACGAGGAGAGAGCGATCACAACTCGGTTTGAGGAAGATCCTTCTTGTCGAAGGCTCGAGATCGGGGCTTCAAAGAAGCCACGAAGATTGAAGACGCAAGGCGCATCTTCTACGAGGCACTTCCATCCAAGTCATCGCCCTCTGAACTCGTTCCGGTTCCCGAGGCACTGAACCGTATACTCGCTGAAGATGTGAAAGCGGAGACGAGCGTTCCCTCCTTCGACAAAGCCGCTATGGACGGCTATGCGGTTGTTGCTGAGGACACCTTCGGAGCGTCGCAGACGAACCCTAGCCTGCTCAGAATGATCGGCGAGAGCAAGATTGGGGAAACGCCGAGAATCCTGCTTCACAGGGGAGAGACGGCTGCAATCGCGACCGGAGCGCCAGTGCCACAGGGCGCCAATGCTGTTGTGATGATTGAGAACACGAAACGATTGGACACGGGCCATGTCGAGGTGTACTCTGCTGTAGCTCCGGGTGAGAATGTCTCCCAAGTCGGAGAGGATGTCAGACAAGGTACGGTCGTTCTTGAAATAGGCAGAAAACTCAAGCCTCCTGATCTGGGCCTCCTTGTTGCGTTGAGTCGAAGATCCGTTAGAGTGGTTCGAAAGCCGAGAGTCGGCGTCTTGTCGACTGGGAACGAGCTTTCCGCCGGCAAGAGTTCGGGTGGAAAGATCGTGGATGTCAACCGTCCTACGCTCATGGCGATGGTCGAGGAATGTGGCGGCATGCCTGTGGATCTGGGCATCGCTAAAGACGATCCGAAACAGATCTCGCAGAAAGTCACACAGGGACTCAGGTCGGCAGACTTGGTCCTAGTGACGGCGGGCACGTCTGTTGGTAAGGGTGATCTTGTACCAGACGTGATCAACGCGCTTGGAAAGCCGGGGATGCTCGTTCATGGCATCGCTATGCGTCCCTCATTGCCCACGGGACTCGCGGTGATAAATGGCAAACCGGTCGTTTCTCTACCGGGCCTTCCGGTCTCAGCGATGTTCGCTTTCTCCACCTTCGTTCAACCACTCATCTTGAAGATGCTGGGCGCTGAACCAGATCCTCAGGCTAAGATCAGAGCAAGAACCACCAAGCGGATCGTCGGGGTGCCTGGTTTTCGCACGTTCATACGCGTCCGCGTGAAAGAAGAAGACGGCAAATTGGTTGCTGAGCCTCTTCGGACTCCTGGCTCAGGTGTATTGACGACACTTACTCGTGCAAACGGAATCGTTGTGGTTCCTGAGAACGTCGAAGGTTTCGACGAAGGAGCCGAGATTGAGGTTCAACTTTTCAGACCAGTGGAGCGAGGTGAAAGCGCTGGGAGACCGTAAAGTCTTCAGAACATTGGTGACAATCGAAGAAGCGCAAGCCGAGCTCTACAAGTTCTTCAAACCTGAACCCACGTCCGTTGAAGAAGTCAGAATCTCAGATGCGATTGGACGAACGCTCGCACAAGACGTGGCGTCGCAGATCGATGTTCCAGGCTTCGACCGAGCAGCAATGGACGGCTACGCAGTAGTCGCAGAAGACACATTCGGTGCTGACGATGATGGCCCCAAGAAGCTCCAGATTGTTGGACGATGCGAAGCTGGTCAGCAACCCTCAACCTCAACCAAGAGAGGAGAAGCCATGGAAGTCTCCACAGGGGCACCTGTTCCGCGAGGAGCCAGCGCGGTCGTCATGGTCGAGTATACTCGTCATGTCGACTCGATGGTTGAGGTTTTCCGACCGGTTGTCCCCGGGGAGAACATCTCAGCAGCCGGATCTGACATCATGGCTGGAGAACTTGTCCTTCGTAAAGGCGAGACTATCACACCCCGCGAGATCGGAGTGCTTGCCGCGCTCGGAGCAGACAAAACGAAGGTCTTCAGAAGGCCTCGCGTCGCTATCCTGTCAACAGGCAACGAGCTCATTCCTCCCGGCAGCCCGCTCACATACGCGAAGGTCTACGACATCAACGCCGATGCAATCGCAGCCAGCGTCATCGAATGCGGAGGAGAACCTGCTAACCTTGGCATTGTGCCTGACGATGCTGCGATGATGGAGAAGAGGCTCAGGCAGGCGCTCAGAGAAAGCGATATGGTGCTGACTTCTGGAAGCACATCTGCAGGGGCGGGAGATCTCGTCTATCGCATCATTGACAATCTGGGAAAGCCAGGGGTACTTGTCCATGGAATATCAGTGAAGCCAGGCAAGCCCGCGCTCTTGGCGGTCGTCGACGGCAAGCCGCTGATTGGTCTTCCAGGATATCCCACGTCTGCACTGATGATTTTCCATGCACTTGTGGCGCCTCTTCTTAGGGCAATGTCGGGCTTGGCACGAAGAGAAGTCGTCGTGCTCGACGCCAAGGTCGCACTCAAAGTGATCTCGGCAAAGGGTAGACGCGAACTTTTACCAGTCCACCTGACCCGAGACGCGACTGGCCAGTACCTTGCCTATCCCGCGACAGGTGGCTCGGGGGCCATAACTTCGTTCTCCCTTTCTGACGGATTCATCGATATTCCTGACAACGTGGAGTTCCTTGATGAAGGAGAACAAGTCAAAGTCAGCCTCTTCGGAACGGGTCTGAACCCCGCCGACATAGTGGTGATTGGAAGTCACTGTGTCGGAATTGATGTCTTGATCGGAGTCGTTCGGGAACACAGCCCCGAATTTCATGCAAAGGTCATCAACACAGGATCACTGGGAGGGCTTCACGCCGTGAAGCGAGGTGAAGCCGACATCGCTGGGATCCACCTGCTCGACGAAGGAACCGGCCAATACAATGTCCCATTCTACCATCAGTTCGGAATGCAAGGGAAAGCGGTCTTGATCAGGGGATACACGCGTGAGCAAGGCTTCCTGCTTCCCAAGGGCAAGCCGAATGGGATACGGACTTTCGATGACCTGATCGGCAAGAAGCTCTCACTAATCAATCGGAACCGGGGCTCTGGCACCAGAATTCTGATGGATTTCTACCTCTCGAAGATCGCGGCCTCAAAGGGCGTTCCGCTTGACGGCCTCACGAGACAGATACAGGGCTATACTTTCGAAGCGAAGTCTCATTCCGCGGTGGCAGCCGCAATAGCTAGCGGTAGAGCCGACGTGGGTGTCGGCATCAGGACCGTCGCAGAGGCATACGGCCTCGATTTCGTCAAGATTGGAGACGAGTCATTCGATTTCTTGGTATCGAAGGATCGCCTAAGCAAACCCGCGGTTCAGTCGTTCTTGACTGCTCTGAAATCAAAGGAATTCGCTTCGTCGCTCGACATGAGAGCACCGGGACTGAAGCCTGATCCGAACACCGGAGCCGTTCTGGCTAGCTAATCGGGAATCATTCACTGTTTTGTTCGTCGGATCCTGAGGATTTCCGCCGCCAAATCCCTCAGTAGCTTCGATCGGGGCTTGTCTCCACGCTTGACCAAGACATACCCGGTCTTTTCCCACCAGCTCGAAGGAATCGCGGCTTTCGGCGAGATCTCTGGATCAACTGAGAGCTTCCTTGCTGCGGCCTCTAACTCATCAATTCGTGGTGCCTGAACAGCCTGCGATTTCGGGAGTCGTCTTCCTTCGGAACGGGACTTCGTTGAGTCGATGGCTGCAGCCCAGATTACCATCTTTCCGTTTTGCTTCAACTCGCACGTGCCTCGCTACTGTTGGATGGCTCGTCGAGCCCGGATAAGAAGCGATCTGTCTCTAGGCTTTCTGGATGAGAATTGCGTTGACAACGCCGTCTTGGCCTGGCCTCGAAGTTACACGCGCCTGTCCTAGGGGCGTTTCGAGTATGGCGCCCTTTGTGATGACGCCGCGGCGTTGGTAGTCAACGTTGGCTGGGTTCTTGGCGACACTCTTGATCTCGGCCTTCTCCGTCTTCCCTGTGGCTGGGTCTGTAACGTTCACGAACTTCGTGGCAAGCACACTCAGCTTTATGTTGCCTCCGCGCCCGCGTTTCTGCACGATTCGAGGCTCACCTATTACAGTCGCTGCTGGGTCACTGCCCATCTCGTACGCGCGCTTGCCACGGAAGACCTTCCTTCGGCCTCCGGAACGTTTGCGCTTGTGTAGGTCACCATGCCATTGAGGCAAATCAGGATACGCTCCAAACTCAAGCGATGCACAGCTCTCAACACGGCATATAAGAATTGCTTGTTCAGGCACTGTCAAAAGTACGGGAGATAGTTCTCCCTGTAAAGTGTCGGGAGATTCCCTTGGGACATAGTTCGTCGCATTATCTACCGAGGAGCATAACAAATGCGGTAAACTTGCAAATTACACTGTACTGTTGGAGCTAAGAATCAGTTTGGAAGGATTTCTGAAGTGTATGCACTGCGGTTTTCGATTGCCACCGAACCATACCGGACCATGCCCCAACTGCGGAAAAACAGGCACATCGGCTGAAGTGTTTGGCTATGGGCGTTCAAGTGCTTCAGCTCAAGTCCAAGTTATTCAAGCGGTAGTCAATGCTTCAGGCTCAAGCGTCTTTGCCTCACATAACACTCCCGTTCCAAGCGAGTGGCCAGAAGCGGTAAGCGCCATAACAACCAATGTCATTCCCATGATTCAAAACGAAGTTCGCGCAACTCTCGAACAACATGACAAAGAGATAGAAGATAAGGAAAGGAGTCTACGGAATCGCCTAATCAAGATTGGAATTAGCATTTTCTGGATACTAGTTGGAATTGCGTTAGACAGATTCGTTAACCTGATCCACTAAGATCAATGTTTTTTGCTAGCGTTCTGGATCAATGTTAACCACTTGTTTTCTCCTTGGACTTCGATGCCGCAAGCGTCAGCCGGAGTCTTGCCCTCTAGCGCCTCATGTGGTCGTATGTAGTTATGGAATATCTGATAACCTGTCAGTATCGGGGTATCAGGCTTCTTTAGTCCACGCATGACCTTCTCTCGGTCACGAATTTCCCCATTCAGCCGTTCCATCTTGTTATTGTTTCTATCGCCTTGTATTGTGATGTGTCGTATGTGTTCGGTTCTGCTATCGTTGGATCTCTAGTCGCGAGGTTGGGTAGTTCATCCTCTGCGTACGTAGCATTTGTTGCAGGTTCGCATTGCTTCAACGTAGTCCATGTAGGGGCCTCTGGTTGCGGTTCCCATGTATCTGATGCAGTCAAAGCAGACTGGTTTTCCGCAGAACCTGCACTTTGCCCATGTTCGCTCTTCATCTTTCGAGGATAGTGTCCGATCGCAGTCGGCGCAAGTCAGGCTTGCAGATTTCTCGTGAACCTCGGCCATGTCTCTTCCCGCTCTGCGACTATAGATCCAGAGGAAACTTGCCTACGGCCTTTGCGAGATCTGCTGCTGTGAAGAGCCCGATCGGCTTGCCGTTCTGGACGACGACGAGCCGTCTCACCTTCATTTCCGCCATGATACGAGCTGCTTCTTTCACATCTGCCGTCGGGGGCACAGTGACCAGCGGCGACGACGCGTAGTCTCCTACCGTAACAGAGTTCAGGTCTTTCTTCTCGGCGAGAACCTTGGACAACAGGTCGCGTTCAGTGAAGACCCCGTGGACGACTCCTCTGCGAGACACAAGGATACTCCCGATGTGTTTCTCTCCCATGAACTCGCAGGCATCAGCTACAGGCGTCTTCCAATCCATGGTCACCGGT
>JBAVVE010000179.1:0-3521 GCA_049697135.1 Bathyarchaeia archaeon
TGCTTAGAGATCCATCCCTAAGAGGCAGGTTTGTTGAGATCAAGGGACGCAGAAACTACTCGTGCTATCACGCCTCACAGCGAGGGGTCAACGTAGGTAGATGCGTCACTGAAGGCTACGACTGCAAAGAACGCTTCGAAGTGTGCCCATACTGGATTCAGAAGGCGAGAGCCATTGAGGCTCCGAGTGTCTTACTGAGCTTTGCGTATCTTGTAGCTGAAGGCCAAACGGAAGGCCACAGCGAAAGCTACCTTGGAACAAGAACACTCCTAGTACTTGACGAAGCCCACAACATCGAAGAAGAATGCCTCAACCACGTATCTGTAAACGTCACACCGTTCACGATTCCAAGCGAAACCTACGCCAAAGTCCTCCCACAATTGCGAGAAGTCAAGACCGAAAAACAACTCGACAAACTGCTAGAGACCGTCGAAGCCAGTCTAACAGCACAACTTGAACAGGTGCGCAAGACCGCAGAAACCACAGGGCTTTCCGTCATGCAGGCGGAAGACAAGGAACGGATCGAACGGTATCTCGAAACATACGGGCTCTACAGGTCATCCAAGTCGGAATGGGTGTGGCAGATCAAGGGTGACCAACTATTCATGCAGCCTCTCTTCGCGAGAGAATTCATGAAGGAGCTAATCTGGAAACGCGCCGAACACTACATCATCTCATCCGCTACGATTCTTAACCCACAAGAGTATATCGAACTGATCGGGCTGCATGACTTGCTGGAAAACGATGAAATCTGTATCCTGCCTCAAGTGCCGAGCACCTTCCCAGTAGAGAATCGTCCTGTAATAGATCGAACAGTGGGCCCGCTATCTAGGGCTGGGTGGGAAGAGAACATGCCCAAAGCGGTGCGGGCTGTAGAGGAGATACTGAGAGAAGAGAGAGGCAACGTGGCGATACACTGTCACAGCTACGATCATCAGAAGACTCTATTCGACAACCTACCTGAGGATCTTAGGAGGAGACTCATCATGCACACAAGAAGAGACCGCGAGGAGAGACTTAGAGAATGGATGCAGTCACGCGGCAAAGTGTTCGTCTCAGTCGCCTTCAATGAGGGGCAAGACTGGAAGTATGACGTGTGCGACGCACAGATACTCCTCAAAGTACCATTCCCAGACCTCGGCGACAAACGAGTCAAGAAGCGGCTCGACATGGGGCGCCAACAATGGTACAACAATCAAGCCATGCTGGAAGTCATTCAAGCCTACGGCCGCGCCGTCAGAGCTGAAGATGACAAAGCAAGATTCTACGTTATAGACGGAAGCTTCCAAAGACTCGTCGGAAAGTGCTGGAAATTCGTCCCCGACTGGTTCAAAGAGGCACTACCCGCATCCTTTGTCCCACTCTCACAGAACTGAGACCAATTGCGGCGCCCCTTGATGTTTCTCACTCTCTTCTCTAGAATTGGATGAGTTCAATGCATCGGTTTCGCCTTCTCCCTGAAGTGTCGCAAACCCGCTGAATTGCTCCTGGGCATCTCTGAGAGACAGGCAGGGGAGCTCGCGTTTAGGCAGTGGATCCAACGCAACCGCAGCCAAGTCTCGCTGGAAACCTGGACCGAAGCGAGAGGCAGTGTGGCACCCGCCAACCGGGCACTTATGAATGTGCAACTTGCCGTCGTGAAGGCTGAGCTCAGGGAAATCCTTGACATCCTCCAAGTCATAAAGCCGGAGCATGAACTTGAGATCCTCCGCAAGCTGCAGAAGCTAATGTCGACCGCACAAGCGTTGGTCGAGGAAACCCGTGACAAGGAACTCGGAGAAGTCCTCACAGCCGTAGCAGCCAAGGTAACATTGTAAGTCAGGCGGTCACTCCGAGGGCCTTCTTCTCGTGCAGAAACAAAATTCGTAGTTATTGGACATTCGACCTCGAAGCACAGAGGTGGAGTCTCAATCTTCTGTGGGAAGCTGAGCTCCTAATCCTAAAGAGAACCATCGTTCCAAGGCTCTCCATGTGAAAACAAGGGTAAGAGAGAGTTGACAACTGACGGAGATGCAGCTTGGCTTGTCGATGCATCATATGCCGCAGGGCAAGTAAGTCTCCGTTTCATCAAGGCTGGTGACCTTGAACCAATCCACTGGATCCACCAGTTCCAGCCCTACTATCTGACCGAAGACGAACAGCAGAGTGAACCTGTAAGGAAACTCAATCTCTTCACGCAGAACGAGTTGACACTTTACAAGGTGAATTACGACAAGAGACCTCCAAAGGATATCCGTGCATGGGAGTCGGAGATCGATCCAGCGCTTAGTTACATCTACGACAAGAGACTTCGCTTTGGCGTCCTTCATCGCCTCGAAGGCAATCACTGGATGCCGCAAGTCTCGTTAGATGCTGAACAATCTATTCGCTTTGGCAGGCTTTTCGATGAAATCAAAGGGAAGGACCCTGTCAAGTATGGTTTGGTGAAAGAGGCGTACACGTACGCGAGCCAACCTGTTCCAAGAATCACTCGTGGGAAGCTGGGCATCCCTGACGACGACGGCTCGGAGGAGGATTACCATAACGCCTTCCTATTGAGTCGCATCGCGAATCTGCCCCTATCGGATACCTACAGGAATCATTCCGTATCCGACTGGATCCGTTCCATGCTATACACGTACTATCGTGCCCACAACATTCTCATTCCGAACTCCGAGGAACTCAGACTTGGCGACAATAGGAAAAACGTGACAGGTGCCCTGACGATAGCTCCGGAGTCCGGCGTATACTATAACATGGTTGTGCTTGACTTCGAGTCACTTTACCCGGGTTGTATCGACGTCTTCAACCTCTCGTACGAAACGATACGATGTCCTCACCAGGAATGTCAACGGAACACAATCCCAGGCCTAGGCTACAATATTTGTACCAGGCGACGGGGAATCTACTCTGCGCTCACAGGAGCATTACGCGACCTTCGTCTACGAGTCTTCAAACCTCTCGCCACGACAACCCTGCCGGATGTAGACAAGAACATGAAGGCAGCCTCTCAGATTCTCAAGCTGTTCCTCGTCTCATGTTTCGGTGTGACTGTTCGGATTCATGGCTTGGCAAGTCCCCTCATGGCTGAGGCGATCACCGCTTACGGTCGTTATGTCCTGCAATCCACATGGGACATGGCCAAGGAGACGGGACTCAAGCCCAAGTATGGAGACACGGACTCCATCTTTCTAGACAATCCAGTGGGAGACGATGTGAAAAGATTCGTGGAGACGGTTAAGAATCGCTTCGGCTTGCAGCTGGCATACGACCGTGTCTATTCAGTCTGCGTCCTAAGTTCCGCCAAGAAAGCATACTTCGGCATTCTACCAAGCGGAGAATCGGAAATCAAGGGTTTAGCGATCGCAAAATCCAACTCCCCCACATTCTTCCAAGAAACTTTCCAAAACTGTCTCGCCAAATTCTCCATGGGACGACGCTCCCCCAGCGACTTTGAACTAGCCAAACGGCAAGTGTCTAAGGTTGTTAGAGAAGCCATCCGCGAACTTCGAGACGGAAGAATCCCCCTATCCGACCTAGAG
>JBAVVE010000180.1:0-23554 GCA_049697135.1 Bathyarchaeia archaeon
GTGATGGAGTGAGAAATCATGAAAATAGGAGAAATTGGTATCCGAGTTTACGTCGCCGCCCTCATTCTGTTGGTCTATTTGCCTATTGTCGTGATGACCGTCCTTTCGTTCAACACGTCGGGGAGAATCAGCTTTCCCATGGAAGGATTTACCACCAAGTGGTACAACGGGGCGCCGACCGGATACGAGTATGGCTCGTATATCTCGGCATTCTACGACTGGAAGTTCTGGATTGCTTTCCAGAACACGATCCCCGTCGCCGTCACCGCGGCAATTCTGACCATGATCATTGTGACTAGCGTGGCGATGGTACTACGGCACCGGATCATCGGCCGTGACCCCTTTTTCTATCTCATGCTCTTGGGTTTCGTGCTGCCTGGCGTAGCCCTCGGTCTCGGCAACAACATACTGTTCCGCATGATGAATTGGGAGTTCACGTGGTGGACGGCGGCCATACTGGATACTGTGTACGCGGTCCCGTTCGGAATGATCCTTATGATGGCGCGCTTCGACCCCGATCTGGTGCTCTATGAGCGAGCGGCGAGCGTCCTTCGGGCTTCACCTTGGGTCGTCTTCCGAAAGGTGACCTTTCCCCTGATTAGGTGGGAGGTCGTCGCCGCAGGCATCTTCGGATTCGTG
Source organism: Bathyarchaeia archaeon (assembly GCA_049697135.1). Lineage (GTDB taxonomy): Archaea > Thermoproteota > Bathyarchaeia > 40CM-2-53-6 > 40CM-2-53-6 > CAVPLU01. Next base: position 640 of record JBAVVE010000180.1, read on the forward strand.
CTTGCGTGGGGGGAGCTGATCCGAACGAGCTTCGTGATGCGGGGAACCGGTGTCGTTTCGACTTTCATCTCAACCGAGCTTGCCATCAACCCCGTCACTCCAAAATGGTACGCGGTCGGCACGATCGTTACGGGCATTTCGATCGTGGCGCTGGTCATCTTGGGATATATCCTATCTCGGGGTCAGCGGTAGGTCGCGAGGATTTCCATGCCACGAGGTCTGAACCCTCTACGCATACTCGACATCCTACCGGTGAGATATACCAAGGGACTGCAGGGCGCGCTCGCGGATCGCAGGAAATTGGCAAGGGAGCTATCGCTTCAGACAGCGGGGAGAATCCAACTCAAGATGGACTCCCTGCCCAAGGGGGCCGTTTCGATCGAGGATTCCTATGACGAAGTACTCAATTCACCCTACATCCTCGCCAAGGTAAGGGCAGCTGAGGCTGAACATTTCAGCGCGGTCATCATCGATTGCTTCGGGGACCCCGCTCTGGACGCGGCTCGCGAGTTGGTGCGTATTCCTGTGATCGGAGCCGCCCAAAGCGCCGCTCACCTCGCGGCTCAACTCGCCCCTCGCTTCTCAATCATCAACACTGTACGCGAGTTTGCGTACATCGATCGCGACTTGATGGTGAAATACGGGCTCTCTCAGCATCTCGCCTCAGTAATTACGATTGATACTCCCGTCCTCTCCTTGGAGGTTCGGCGGGGGCGCACGATCACCGCATTGGTGGGAGCGGTGCAGAAGGCAGTCCGCGAAGATGGAGCGCAGGCAGTGGTCCTAGGCTGCACCGGTATGTCCTCGCTGGTAGCCGCAACGAGGAAACGGCTGGCGGCCAAGGGTCTTGACGTGCCGATCGTGGAACCTCTCAGAGCGGCCGTCTATACGGCGGTAGCGTGGGCATTAGGCGGCATCACTCACAGCAAGGAGGCTTTCATGCCACCACGGGCCAAGCGCCGCGCCGTCGACTTTCCTACCTAGGCTCGAAGGCGGTACCCTCAGGCGCGGCAGGCGTGCGAAAAAAAGGTAGGGGTGGCTGAAGGTCCCTAGGTCGGAATCTGAGCCTTCAGCTGTTCGTATTTCGACACGTAGTACTCGTTGTTGTCGGGCAGGTCGGGTGATGTGAAGTAGCGGGTGATCTTCTCCTTGTCTTCGGTCGAGCCCAAGTCCCGGAGGTTGCCCTTCGGATCAGGTGACCCCGTGCGCGGTGGCTCGCCAGTCCAGAACTGACGGAAGTAGCTGTCAGGCGTGAAGAGCGCGTTCTGCAGCCTCTCAGGCAGGTTCCAGAACTCGGGCTTATCCTTCCAGATCTCCTTCATAACGTCCACAATCGGCAGGTACGTGGACTTCCCGTTGAAGAACCAGTCGTAGAACTCCGCGCCCATCGCAGACTTGTAGTCTTCCCACCCGACGCCAGGTGACGGGTACCCTTGTCGAGTGTATAGTAGCTGCATCCATTGCTCCTGGGTCCAGTTTATGACCGCGAGACAATCGTCTACCGCGTCTGGGTTGGCGCCGGTTGACATGTAGTTGGAATTGAACCAGAAGAACGGTCCGTTTTGGAGCCTTGCATAGTAGGCTGGCGTGCCAGCCTTTCGAGTGTCGAAGCAGGGGGGCTGCCATGTGCTGGCTAGGTAAAGTTCCTTGGTGGAAAGCAGGTTGACAATATCGCCATAGGAGCTCCAGAAGGCGCGTATCTGCCCAGACTTGATTATTGGGAGGAGATAGTTGAACACTTGGTCTACTTCAGCCGTGGTCTTGCTGGAGATTGCGCCCGAAATATCCATTTGGCCAGTGGCATTGAGCCCGTTCGCGACGATCGTGAAGACTGCGTACGCTTCGTCCTCCATCCCAACTCTACCCTTCCACTCAGGGTTGAAGAGCTCAAAAATGGACAGAGTTGTGTCAGCACCGCCATGCTCTTCGAAAGGCACGAATTCAGGAAGGTAGGTTACCGAGTCGAAGTTCCAGATGCAGGGAACCGAGATTAGGTCAGTTCGTGACTCACCATTGTCAGCCCAGATTAGGTAGTTGAATCGTTTCGCCTGCGCCGCACTGAAATACTTCTCCGGATGGACAAAGAGATCGGCCAGCTTATCGTTCTTCCATCTAGGTACCTGGGCAACAGGCATCTTCCTGAGGACGCCCGCCGTTACTAGGGGACGATGACGAAGGGAGCCTCCAAAGTCCCAAGCTGAAGGGTTCTCCAGCTGCTTCTGGCCTATAATGTAAGCTTCCGCGAATGTAGCCTCTATCTCCTGACCGGTGAGCTCCTTCCACTTCGCAATCCCATCCTGCGGGAGGAAGAAGGGAAAACCAAGGTAACGAAGCTTCGGTTTGGGTTTCGTCGCGGTTGGCTCAACTTCTGTCTCGGTCTTGGTTGGCCCAGTCGGAGGTGTCGGTGCCTGTGAGGTGAGGTAGTAGTAGCCTCCGCCTAGAGCAGCGATGACGGCGACGCCGCCTGCAGCAGCTATGAAATTTCTGCGGGATTTGTTTACAGGTGGTTTCTCTTCAGGTTTGCTCATCGGATATAACCGTCTCAGTAGGATTGCCCTGCGGAGTATTTATAGGCTTTCATCACTCCGCGCGCCCACAACTACTCCATTCATGGAGTGAGCGACGCGAAAACAGAAAAGCAACTTTCGCACAAACTCCTCCTTCGAGGAATCTTTGATGGCAGAACTTGTATTGAAAAGCAAACAAGATGTTGAAGACCTCGTTCTCGGATGCACGTTCTATGGCACGGGGGGCGGCGGCAGTCCGAAATTCGGGTTGCCGTTGCTACTCGACGATCTGGAGAAGCTTGGCGAAATTCGAATCTCGGACCCTGCCGATATCCGCGATGATGCCTGGGTAGCCACCCCTTACCTAATGGGCTCAATCGCCCCGAAGACGGACGAAACGTTCCGCAAGATGGCTGCTGCAGGACTCAAGAACCGCATCACTATGGCCGATCGTATGCTAGTACTCTCCCTGCTGGAACTGCAGAGCTACGCAGGTGTTGAAATCGAAGCAGTTGTCCCCGTTGAACTCGGTGGCGCGAACACACCGGGGCCCATTGACGTGGCTATGGCGCTCGGCAAGAAGGTTGTGAACGGGGACTATGCTGGCCGGGCTATCCCCGAGATCACTCAGCTTACCACGAATCTCGCGAATAAACCCACGCACCCGACAGCCTACGTCGACGAGTGGGGCAACGTCTCGCTCATCAAAACCGCAATCAACTACCAACTCGCTGAAGCTCTGGGCAAGATGATCAGCGTTGCCGCCTTCGGTCTCGTGAGCGGAGCTGGCCTCCTTATGCGCGGCAAGGAAATGAAAGAGGTCATAGTTCCGAACACACTCAGCGAATGCTTCCTCGCTGGGCAGACCATCCGCAACGCGGCCGCGAACAAGCAGGATCCCGCCGACGCCGTGGCAAAGGCCGCCAAGGGCTGGGTGCTCTTCCGCGGCAAAGTCGTCAAGAAAGAGTGGGAGGACAGGGAAGGCTATCTATGGGGCACCAACACGATCGAAGGCCAAGACGACTTCAGAGGTCATAGATTCAAGATCTTCTACAAGAACGAGAACCACGTAACTTGGCTAGACGACAAGCCGTACGTCACCAGCCCCGACATAATCGAAGTCATTCGCCGCGACTCGGGCGAACCGATCACAAACACGGACATCAAAGAAGGCGATGCTGTGTCGGTCCTCGGGCTTCGCGGGCGCGATGCCTTCAAGACCCCGAAGGGGCTGGAAGTGCTCGGCCCGAAGCATTTCGGCTATGACATTCCCTATGTGCCGATCGAGAATGTCATGAAAGAGGGGCGGAGGTAGGCTACCTCCGCTCGCTATGCGGCTGGGACTCCTTAACGGGAATCCAGCCGTCCCCAATGTTTTCTGTGCAATAGCCGGAACTAGATGCTATTCTAGATCGTCCACGCGCCGTCCTTGACCACGATCTTGTCGTCTAGGAACATGGTCGGCTTGAGCATGATCCCGTCCAAGTGGATGCCGGCTTGGACGTTTCCTCCGAATGTGCTGTTGTCGCCCAAGGCGACGTGCACGGTTCCATAGACCTTCTCGTCTTCGAGGATGATGCCGATCAACCGGCCTTTGGGATTGCATCCAACACCAAGTTCAGCGACGTTGTAAGCTTCCTTCTTCTTTACCTCGGCAAGCAGGGCATCAAATTTTGAGGCTTGCGGCCCGCCTGTGATACTTGTCGCGAACCCTTCTTTGACCGTGACGGTGACAGGTTTCTTGAGGATCCCAACGCTCGCGATGGCACCGTCAAAAACAAGCGTTCCCTCGGCTGATCCTTCCACCGGTGCTGTGTACACTTCACCGGCGGGCAAGTTGCCGAAGTCACCCTTCTTAAGTAACAGGCCTGTGTCGCGTTCGACTAGTCGTCCTTGGATCGACATTGTGATGTCTGTACCTGCTTTTGAAGTCACGCGGACGTTTGACGCCTTATCCATGAGAGCACCCATCTTCTCGCATAGACTGCTGACCTTGGAATAGTCGGCAGTGATGGCTCCGGCCTTGAACATTGCTGCCGTGATAGCGGGCATGGTCGCTCCACGTGCGCCGGCCTGGGTTGCAGCCTTTCGGGCCTGCGTATGTGTTAGGCTGTATTTCGTGGGCACTATGTAGACATCGCTACTTTCCCACGCCTTCGCAACGGGCAGAGGGGGCTCCTCCCCGTGGCGAGTTCTCTCCTTCATGACGGTCAGAATCGATTCGGCGCCAACCTTGAGGCCAGCCTCAAAGAATGCATGACCAATCGGATACGTTTCCAAATCGGTGATCGTGAGGAACTTTTCTCCAGGTTGCGCGGCCAGACTCGTCTTGAGGATACTTTCAGCTGTCTTTAGGAGCAACTTCTCCTGTGCTGTTGCCATCTGATAACACCTACAATGGTGTTCGTGCCATTTGTCTAAAAATGGTTGTGTCTAGAGCTCAGCCAACGCATCGGGGCGAATCATGAAATCCAAGCAATGATCATCGTTCTGAAGCTAGCGTGGTGAATAGCTGCGAGCCTTTTCGGGTGGCGACATGTAGGTGAGGCGACTCTGCTTGAGCTTCATTGAAACCAGAGATTCAGCAAACTTCAGGGATGCTGCCGCCGCGTCGACCACGGGAACATCGTAGCCACTCTGCTTGAGCAGCTTTTCCATCTCTCTAGCGACACCCATCATGCCCGTGCAGCCGAGGACAAGCACGTGAGCATCATCTTCCTTGATGGCTGAGAGCATCTCACGGTGTAGTGCCTCGGATAATTTCTTCTTGTCGTCCAAGTCAAGGACAGGGATGTTGACGTACCGAACTGATCCAAGCTTCTTGTCCAAACTATATTCCATAGCAAGGTTCTCTATTGCCGCCACAATGTTCGGCAACACGGTCACTACAGAAAAGCGGTGGCCCAGGCTTGCTGCGAAGTGCATTGACGCCTCAGCTGCGCCCACGACGGGGATGCCAAGGACTTCACGGCTGGCTTTGACAGCGGGATCCAAGAAACAGTTGCTTATGACCACATCGTAGCCTTCCTTTTCGGCCTGCTTAGCCTTGTTAAGGAAATCAGGGACACAGATAGCATCGTCCAATTCACATTCAATCGAGGCAGGTCCAAAGTCGAGATGAGTGACGCTAACTTCAGTATTGGGAAACGCGTAGCTTCTGAACTCTTTTACCGCTTCAGCATCCAGAGCCGGCGAAGTTATTGGTATTATCACTTTGACCTTCAAGAGTGATTCACACCCGCAGAAACTGTCTCATGGCCAGTATAAGACTTACCGTGGGCTCGCGCCCGGCAATCTGTGCCATTGGCGGAAAAAACGTTCTGGTGTGTATGACGGCTTTCAGCGAATGCCAGGCTATCCTAGGTAGGCGTCTTTCTCCTTCAGCTTCTCTTTCGAGGTTCCTTTGATTCGCTGTATGTAGGCTCGCTCAGAATCTGGCAAATCTGGTGCAAGGATCACGTCGTCTATGCGTAGAATAGTTATCGCTGCCTCGAATGCGCTCCGTATTACTTGGAGTTTGATGTCGAGGGAGTCTAGCAAACCTAGCGACGACATTTTCGCAACTGAGCTCGTGTTGATGTCCAAGCCTGCTGAGGTCTCGCCCAGAGAGTGTCTGTGACGAAGTTCAGCAGTGATATCTAGGCCCTTCAATCCAACAGTCTCTGCAAGCGTTGCCGGGAATGACTCGAACGCCTCAGCCACAGCTTTGATGACGAGCTGTCTCCTATCAGGAATCTGTTCGGAGTACTTGTACAATCCCGTTGCCAGCTCCTGTTCAAATGCGCCACCACCCCAAACAAGTCTTGGATCATTCGCTACGGCTACTCCGGCCTTGATGGCTCCTTTCATGACGCGTTCCAAGGCATCAAGCGCTGACATGTTCGGTCCTCTAATAATGATGTCAACGGTCTTGGGTGCCTTGCATCCGGTTACGAAAATGAGTTTGTCTTTCCCCGTTCTTCTTTCTTCAACCAGATCTGCCCACGCCAAATCCCGAGCGGTGAGAAGTTCCGGATTCGGCACCATGTTCCCTCCCAACGCGCGACTGACTCTCGCGAACTCGACCGGAGGAAAACGTCGGATCACCAATACGCCGCGATCGGCAAAGTATTCGAAAAGGAAATCATCAATTCCTCCTTGGACGAGGACGACATTAGCGTTTGTTTCGAGGATCTTCGTGGCTAGGCCCTCTAGGAACGCTTTCTTGTCTCTCTCAAAGTTGCTCAACCTTTGGGGTGTGTCGAATTCGAAGCTATAATCCTGATAGCGATGGATCTTCTTCTCGGGAATTCGGAGCTCTCCCTGAATGAGCGCAATCCTAGCTCCTTCGACACGCCTTGGCATTCTTGCATGTGGAATCTCTTGTGTGAGAACAATTCCATCAACCACTTGGGAGTCCGCGAGTGACCCGCCGGCAATCTTCTTTGCGTCGATGATGTCGTTCCCATCGGGGCCAGCCAGGTTCTTGGCGCCGACTGTCCTTACCGCTTCTATCATTAGCTTCGAGATTGCTCGGTGATCGTGGAAGAGAAGTTTTCCCGTGAGCGCGTTTCTAATCGCGATCTCAATGACTTGTAATGTATCATACTTCTTTGTGACCACAAGCTGTCGCGCTAGATCCAGCGCCTTCTGGTACGCAAGGGACAGGCCATCGATGACCTGATTTGCGTGTGTTCTTTTCCTAAGGAGGCCTTTGCATTTGTTGAGAATGTCGGCAGTCAGAAGCATCGTGGAAACGCAGCCATCTCCCTTCTCACGGTAGGTTGCAATAGCGGCTCCTGCGACGAGTTGCGCTGCTGGGTGTTTGAGTTTGATCCTTTTCAGGACGTCGTATAGGTCTGATCCGATGTAGGTGACCGGGTACTTGCTCTCTTGATCCAGCACCAGCTTGATTAGTCGTTGCGGTCCAAAAACCGTCCTAGCCAGATCCCGCATGAATTCAACTGCAGCCAGATTCTCCGTAAGCGCGTCTGCTCGAGTTCTTCTTGATGCGCGCTTATCGAACACAAGAACTGGTTTTCCGTCTACGTAGATCTCCGGTCTCGGGATCTTTTCATGTGCTAGTGGGAGACGACGTGAATCAACTTGTTTCAAGACAGATGCTTCCGGTGGCTTGATTGTTGTTCCAGAGCCCGGTCTTGGTGAGTTGCTCCTCTGATTCGGTGTCGGGCAGAGCGACCTGATGACTGTGCTTCTCTATCAGGTTTCTTATCTGGATCCCTTGTTGGACCGAGCATCATCCACACGCGAGCACTTCTGAGATGGCGTGTCACAAGTGATTAATACCTTCCTCGGGACATGCGCCTACTTGTCAGACCTTGAGGATATGTGTTATCTCTCCCAACACCTCGAGGGACTTCCTAGAGGGACAGAAACGCGAGCTAAGAGAATTACCGTACGTTGAAGTGGTCGGGATAACAAGAGGCCCCGAGTCGGTGGAGTGCTTCTACGACGACGTACTCGCCGCGCCATATATCGTGGAGCTTGCTGAGAAGGCGGAGCGAGACATGTTTGATGCTGTTGTCATAAGCTGCTTTTTTGACCCTGGGCTGAAGGCTGCACGAGAAGCCGTATCCATCCCCGTCACCTCCGCGGGAGAGTCATCTCTCCATATCGCATGTTCGCTCGGCGAAAGAATAGGCATAGTGACAACTGTCTCAAACTCAATTCCAGTCATTCGCCACCAGGTCAGGAGTTTGGGTCTGGAGAGTCACTTGGCAACGGTCAGAGCTGTCTCACTTGGTGTGCTTGAGTTGGACGGCGGCGCGAATACGGTCAATGCATTGTTCAGAGAAAGTATGTCAGCTATCACAGAAGACAAAGCTGACACAATCGTATTGGGTTGCACAGGAATGGCTGAAGCGGCAGCAGCGCTGCAGAGCAAGATCAGAGCCGCGAACATTGACGCGCCAGTCGTCGACCCGCTGAGGGCGGCCATACAATTGGCAGAAGCTCTTGTCAAGCTGAAACTGAGGCATAGTAGAATAAGCTACCCGCGGCCTCCCTCCAAGACTAGGATAACGTAAGAACCCCGATCAAACAGCTCTCTCTTCTCTCACTGCTCAGAATACACGTAATGATCTCGAAAGGAATATCATCGCAATCTGAGCTGTAGGCGAACCGAAAATACGAGCTGTCGCCAGCATCCGGTCATCGGGTTTTCACGCATCGTTTTCCTATCGTAGACCAGAAAACATGTGCCGAGCGGCTTGCTCGTAGACATTGCTTGCGACAAAAGTCCCAAAGTATTTTATAGTGTCGCAAAGCTCCGGGACTACGGAGGCATGTGATCGTGCCGAGTCTTCTTGATATGGAGTTGGGTAAGACCGCTTATGTTGTCATAAACAAACTTTGCAAGGTCAAGCCAAGAGAAAGTGTCTTGATAACAATTGACGGCCCTCAGGAGTTTCGAGTTGCCGAGGAAATTGCCAAGGCTGCAGAAGCCGCTGATGCCAAGGTGATGGTTGCGTGGCATTCGACACCTCCGGGATACGGCAAGGTGGGCGATCCTTACCTTCCCGATCCCCTGAAAGTTGCGATCCCCAATACTGATGTCTGGATCGAATTGAACAACCAGTGGTTGCTCTATTGCACACCCTGGGATGTTGCGATCAAGCCAGCGGCTGAAGGAAAAGGCAGGGTCAGGTATCTCTTCCTAGGCGGGTTGAATGCAGACCAGATCGTTCGGTGTGTCGGAAAGATCGACATAGACACTCAAGCCAAATTCCAAGATATGCTTGTGGACATGACTCAGAAAGGAAGAAAGATGAGAATAACTACTCCTGGCGGGACTGACATCTCCTTCGAAAACCACCCGAACCGACCAGTGACCAACGAGCTCTTCGCCGATAAACCCGGCGCTCATTTCCTTCTTGGCCAGATAGGGTGGGCCCCCATCGAAGAGAGCATAAACGGAACAATAGTCTACGATGGCTCATATTCCGGCGGGGGCGAAGCGGACCTCGGAATACTCAAGTCTCCAATCAGAGTAACTGTAAAGAACGGAAAGGCCGTTGAATTCGCAGGAGGAATGGAGGCAGAAGCAGTCAAGAGGTGGCTGCAGAAGCTCAACGATCCAAACATGTACCTAGCGGCTCACGTCTGCTATGGCTTCAACCCTGGAGCCAGACTGTCGGGCCTGTGCACTGAAGACGAAAGAGTCTGGGGCAGCACCGAGTGGGGTTTCGGACATCAGGGTCCAATGTTCAAGGCGAAGAATATCACTGCAGTATCGCACGCAGACGGAATATGCCTCAAATCATCAGTTTGGATTGACGGACAGCAAATAATCGACACCGGTAAAGTGGTACATCCAGAACTAGCCAATTTGGCAAAGAAACTAGGAAAGGAGTGAGTCAACTCCTTTCCCCCAGATGTTCTAGCCTCCTACTTTATTGTAGAAGCAGACCGACGATTAGACAAGCGGGCAGGACAGGCTAGCCCGCATATCTTGCAAGCCTAGACTAGAGTAACCAAGAATCGCATTTGGAGGGCATCAGCTGTCAGTTAGTTCGCCCACAACTCACTTCGTGTTTTGCTGTTACCTCCGAAAGGCGACACGATCTTTCTCCGTCATGTACGATCATTTTGGGTCTTGCATCAGGGGAACCAGACTCATCACCAGGTTCTCCAAGAAGGCGGTGAACTTTTCCTCGCTCTCCATGACCGTGTACTTGTCTTCTTCAATCTGTTTCTGAATCGCCTCCAAGCGAGGGCTCTTCAGGTCAAGCTTCTGGAGAACATCGATGAGACGGCTAACAGCGTCGACCAGTCGAAAAGGACCATAGAGCTTGTTCTCTGGAATCAGGTTTCGGGCGCTCGTGACCATGTAACAGGTCAGCTCGAAGAATTCTTGCTCAAGCTCATCCCTATTGTGGGTACTCATTGAACCACACAACCTTGCTGTTCCTTTTCGGAGCTTGGGGTTTGAGCTGCGGATAGCCAAGAGACATCAGCAGTTGAGGGACGATCGGTGGCGGCAGGTGCAAGATCTGCTCGACAGCGCCAGCATGAAAAGATGCGATGACGCATGTGCCAAGGCCCTGGTCATGGGCAGCTAGCATAATGTTCTGGGCAGCTAGCGCCGTGTCCATAAGAGTTATGACTTCTCGTCCGAGTTTGCTCCCCTTTCTTTCGGCCTCGTCTAGATCTTGGCAAATCGCTATTACTACTGGCGGGTTTCCCAGAATTCCCGGGGCCACCATTTTGACTCTGTGAATCACGCTAGGATCTGTGACCACCACAAAGCGCCAAGTCTGCGCGTTACCGCCGGTCGGCGCCCAGATCCCCGCTTCCAATATCAGCTTTCTGATCAGATCTTCCGGAATAGGATCTGACTTGAAAGATCGTATGCTTCGACGGCCCTGAATCGCTTCCCATACATCCAATTCTAAGTCGTTCCCTCCTAATCCTCTTTCGTGCCCGAGTCGAGAACAGACGTTATAGATAACGCTCACCATCCTGTTCGCTCACACTCAATACTATGCGGCACGTCGACGCCCTGGAAAGTGCAACTGCATTCTCTCTCTGCCGAACCTGCCCCGTGCAGCTTTTGACCATCACACGTGTAATCATCGTCAGGGCTCGTGACATCACAAAGCAGTAGCGTGCCTGACGTTATCCTGAGCTGCATTACACACCAGGCTGACCCGAGGGACGGGAGAATCAGCAGAACCGAAGAAGGCTTGAAACAAGATGATCTCGGCGGTGGATTTGAACCCAATCAGGCCTAAATCCCACCGGCCCCACCACCGCTTCGAATTGAACCTGCGGATCGGTTTGCAGCCTAGACTGCAATGGTTTCTGGTAGTCCTTCGAAATACTCGTCTCCAGTCAGGACCTTTGAATCATACACGCGTGCTGTGGCAAGAACGATCGCGTCGAATAGGCTCGGGGCTCTGCGTCTTTGCCTTGCGGCTCTTTCTGCGAGTTCAAGGTATGCTTCTCCTGCCTTCATGGCTATCTCGACCCCAACGGGTGTCACGAGTGAGGCTGATGCGATCGTCTCTAGTCTGGACTTGAGTCTGCTGCTGTCGGCTTTCTCTCTCAGGTACTTCCTGGAGATCTCTGCCAAGACTATATCGGGCGTCCTTACTTCGTCGGCCTCTGTTATGATTCGCTTGACGTTCTGTCCTTTTTGACCGCCGAGAAAGAGTTCTACCCAAGCGTAGGAATCCATGACGAGTTTCAGCGGTCCTCGCCTCTGTCTTCCTCGGTGAACGGCTTGATCTTGCCTCTGTCAGCCCCGAGCGTTCCTTGCAGTAGCTGCAACCTGTGTCTCTTGATGAGTGATCTTATTGCCTCATCTAGGCTACGAGCGTTGAGCTGTTCGCGGATCTTCTCCAGTTCGCTTAGGGTGGCCTTGGAAACCTTCACGGTAGTGGCCGAGCTCATGTCCGCATCGGGAGATGCGTATGCAGTGATAGAGTATAAAGTATACCATATGCCTAGCTACCATTGCCCAGTCTTCAGGTACTCATCCATGGCTTTCGCCGCCTTCTTGCCTTGTCCCATCGCTAGGATGACTGTGGCTCCGCCGGTTGCGACATCGCCGCCTGCGAAGACGCCTTTCTTAGATGTCTTGCCGGTTTCTTCATCTATGATCACAACGCCGTCCTTGCCAGTCTTCAGGTCAGATGTCGTCTTGGGGATCAGAGGGCTTGGGCTTTGACCGATGGCTATGATCACGACGTCCGCTGGAATGCGGAAGTTGGATCCTTTGATCGGTACGGGGCGCCGCCGACCGGATGCGTCCGGTTCTCCCAGCTCGTTCTTGATGCATTCCAGTTCTTTCACGTGACCGTTCTCGTCGCCATGTATGGCGACTGGTGTTGTCAGCATCTTGAATTGAATGCCCTCTTCTTCTGCGTGGTGGATCTCTTCCGCGCGAGCTGGCATCTCGTCGCGTGATCGACGATAGATAATGATCGATTCCGCTGCGCCAAGCCGTAGGGCGGTGCGTGATGAGTCCATCGCTACGTTTCCTCCGCCTATTGTGATCACGCGGCGCCCTCGTGCGATCGGTGTATCATACTCGGGGAACTTGTAGGCCTTCATCAAGTTGGCACGAGTCAAGTACTCGTTGGCTGAATACACACCACTCAGATTCTCTCCCGGAATACTCAGGAACCAAGGTAGTCCGGCTCCGGAACCCAAGAAGACAGCATCATATTCTTGCAGCAGCTCGTCGAGTGTGGCAGCGTTGCCGACGACGAAGTCTTTGACAAGCTTTGCGCCGAGGCTACAGACGTAGTCCACTTCACGACGAACGATAGCCTTGGGCATACGAAACTCCGGAATGCCATACACCAGCACTCCTCCGGCCTCATGGAGCGCTTCGAAGATCGTAGCCTGATGGCCCATCCTGACAAGGTCAGCCGCGACTGTGAGACCGGCCGGCCCGGAGCCAACGACGGCTACCTTCTTGCCAGTCGGAGGAGCCAGTTTCGGGACAGGCAGATCGCCCTGCGCTGCTTCCCAATCGGCTACGAAACGCTCCAGCCGGCCTATGGCAACGGGTTCGAAGCGCTTCGCCAGAGTGCATACCTTCTCGCACTGTTGTTCCTGAGGACATACTCGACCTGTAATCGCGGGGAGAGCGTTGGTCTCCTTGATCAGGTTGATCGCCCCGCGGAAATTGCCTTCCGAGACAAGTTTCACGAAACTGGGTATGTTGATGTTGACAGGACAACCGGCAATGCAATCATGCTTGGGACATTGCAGGCAGCGTTGAGCCTCAGCTATTGCTTGCTCGGGTTTGTAGCCGTATGGAACCTCGTTGAAGTTCTTGACACGCTCGGCTGGAGGCTGTTCTGGCATTGGCGTCTTCTTTGGAACGATCTGCTTCGGCACTATGCGCTTACCCCCGTCACTGCGCTGTCAAGTTTGCATTGGTGCTTCCAACGTTCGACCGCAAGACGCTCCTGCTCACCATAGAATCGTAGACGTGAGAGAAGGATGTCCCAATTGACCTTGTGAGCGTCGAACTCCGGCCCATCGACACAGACGAACTGGGCGCCCTCATCTAGGACTACACGGCAGCCGCCACACATGCCAGTACCATCGATCATTATCGTGTTGAGACTGACAATCGTCTTCACATTGTAGGGCTTCGTGGCCATTGCGACGAACTTCATCATTACAGCTGGCCCAATAGCCCAGACTCGAACGATAGCACCCTTTCGTGCATCGAGCAGTTCCTTGAGTGGCTCCGTCACAACCGCCTTACGTCCATACGAGCCGTCATCGGTGCAAACGATCAATTCGTCCGAAACTGCGCGCATGCGGTCTTCCCAGAAGAGGAGAGACTTGTTGCGAGCGCCTATGATGGAGATGACAGCGTTTCCAGCTTCCTTGAGGGCTCGGGCGATAGGAAAAGTCGGAGCGATGCCTACTCCTCCTCCGACCATGACTACTGTTCCGTACTTTTCGATCTCTGTTGGATGACCTAGTGGGCCGGCGACTGTGATGAGTTCGTCTCCCGGTTTCAGAGTGCCCATCTGCATTGTTGATTTGCCGACTTCCTGGAAGATGAGAGTGATTGTGCCGGCGTTTCTGTCGAAATCAGCGATCGTGAGCGGGATACGTTCACCAGGCTCATCAACACGAACGATAACGAACTGACCTGGCTTTGCTTTCCGGGCGACCTGAGGGGCTTCCACAACCATCAGTTTCGTTACATCACTGAGGACCTGCTTCTCCAGAATCTTGTACATGGTTGACCCCTGCCGCCCTGAACGCCTGGAATTAGCGCTCAGACTATATTCGGACCCTGCGCCTCGTTGCTGCAAAGGATTATATTTACTCTGAGAAAGGAGATATTTACTGACACCCTTCTAGACTATACTATCTCTGCTGACACGGTCACAGGCTCGCAAGGTCAAACCTAAGCAAACGCGCGAAGCTGCTTTACCGTTCCGAGATATGTTCCGTCTAAGAGCTGGACTTCAGCCTCATTCATCTTCACAATTCCTCCTCTGAGTAGAGGCCCGAAGGTGTCGGTCTTCGTTCGCCTTGCTCCGGAACGTTCTCTCACGTTGATTGGCCGGCCACCTAGGAAATCATTGAATGGTGGAACGAAGAGGCAACGCGAGACCCTCAGCTCGACATTGTATCGTTCTTTGATCCTACTCTCAACGTCTTTGATTCTCCGGCGTTTCGAGTCTCTCAGAATCGCGCGTGCCAATTTCACGCCGTCACACGGTGCACGCACCCAGACGGGGCTCGTGATCCTGTAGCCGAGAGCGTCTGTGAATAACACAACCGGGTGCAAGTGGCCCTGAATCAGAGATTCGCATCCGAGAAGTTCTGGGGCAGGCCACGCGTGCCCGTGGAAGAGACCATACTTTCCCCACAGCGCGATCCCGCTCGGTGGGAGGATCTTGACTTGAGAGGGAGTCATCGGCTCTATGTTCCCGTCGTGGTTGCCTTGGATGATCTGAATGTCGGACACGAGTGGGCTGATCTTCTCGAAGAACTCAGGCACATCCTTCCACTCTTCCATCTCCGCTCCAACAACCGTATGCTTCACATCACCCAGAAACACAATCCTAGTTGGGGTCGATTTCCCGATTATCTCAACCAGACGATCTGCTAGCTTCGACGTCTGTGAAGGAACATGGATGCCCTGCTGTGCGAGAGTGATCTCCCAACCGATGTGCAAATCACCGACGACGAGAACCCGCTCGCCTTCGCCTTGAAGCAGCAGAGAGGGAGTAGAATCCACAGGCCCTAAGCTGTAATTGACCAAACTACGCCGGCCTCTCTGTCTGCTTCGAATCTCTCTTGGCGTTCTACTCTTTCAACATATGCTTAATCAAACACTTGAAGCTCTGATGAACTAACCTGCTTGGCCGGGTTGGCTATGTCACAGGCATACAACAAAGAGCTGGAAGTAATCCGGGCCGTATGCCAAGACATTGTGTCTTCCCGCAAGCTTACGGAATCTCAGAAAACCAAACTCGCGGAACGGTTCGGTGACCGATTCAAGAACGCTGTAGAGCTCGTTGACAAGCGGAAGGTGAAGAGATTCAGATTCAAACCAAGCGGGCGCATCGTCTGGGCAGTTAAAGGCAGAAAGGAAGTCTACCAAGTCATCCCGGAGACGAACTTCTGCAACTGTAATGACTACTACTTTCGAGTCATGGACGGCAAGCGAGCACTCTGCTATCACATAATTGCGCAGAAGATCGCGTCGGCGTTGGGAAGATTCGAAAACAGCGACCTCCGTGATACACAATACGCCAAGATCACACAGCAATGGAGAACCCGATCCCAGTCTGCGCCTTGACATGGCCTGATGAGATTACGAATTGTTTAAATCAGGATCTTCGACCTACGCAGGCAGGACAGGCGTACACCATTGACCGCTGACGAATTCTACACTCTCCTACAGATCGGCATCACAGTTGCCGCATTCATAGCGCTCGTTCTGACCTTCGTGTATCTTGCCTACGAGAAGAGTTGAGTTCAGCGGTCAGCCACCCGCGGCAAGGCGCATTCTCGATTCTGGTTTGCCTAACGATCGAGGATCGACGAAACCGATAAACCAAAGACAATGATTCGCAGACCGGACTCGGAGACGATACAGCGCCCAGACGAGCAACGCTGCAGTCTCGATCATTCAGCCAAGTTGAGTTGGAGAGGTTACCCTTGCACGATGATGCGTTCGCACTGCTCCAGAAGCCTCTACGAGCGCAGGTGGAGAAACTCGACATCGCCGAAGCCAGCGACATCCAAAAACTCGCGATCCCACCGATCCTTGAAGGCAAGAATGCGCTCCTCATCGCTCCGACCGGAACAGGGAAGACGCTTGCCGCTGTTCTTCCGGTCTTTGATCTCTTTGTCGGGGCGAGAAGCAGAGATGAGACGCATGGCATATCGATACTCTACGTCACGCCCCTCCGTGCACTCAACAGAGACATCCTACGTCGACTCTATGAGCTGGGTTCAGAGCTCGGAATCAAAGTCCAAGTCAGACACGGAGATACCGCGACTGCTACTCGAACCCTCCAAGCAAGATCTCCCCCCGACATGCTCATCACGACACCTGAGACTCTCCAAGCGATCCTACCCGGCAAGCTCATGCGCCAGCACTTGAGAAATGTCAAATGGGTTGTCGTGGACGAAATACACGAACTGGCAACGGACAAACGTGGAGTTCAACTTGCGCTTGGCCTCGAGCGTCTGCGGAACCTCACGAGCCGGGACTTTCAGAGGATTGGACTCTCCGCGACCGTCGGAGACGAGAGTAGAATCGCCAAATTCCTTGCAGGCTCCAACAGAGACGCCGTCATCGTAAAGTCCAAGGAAGGCAGAGGATTCGAAGTCCAAGTTGACTATGTTTGGCCGACGCCGTCGGATCGAGAACAGAGTGAGAAGTTCAGTGTTCCACCATCATCGATCGGCCGGGCAAGACGCATCGCACAACTGGTCCACGAGAAGAACTCTGTCCTCGTGTTTACCAATACACGTGAGCATGCCGAGGCGGTTGGCTCTCAACTCAAAGCTCTAGACTCGCATGCTCCGATCCGCGTCCACCATGGATCCCTCTCGAAGGAGATTCGGGAGGAAGTTGAACGCGAGTTCCAGGCCGGTAAGCTCAAGGCGGTTGTTTGTACATCATCCCTTGAGCTAGGGATCGATGTCGGATCTGTCGACTTCATCATCCAATACATGTCGCCACGTCAAGCATCTCGACTGATTCAGAGAATAGGCAGAAGCGAACACAGGCTCCGCGGTGTTGCGAAGGGTCTCATCGTAGGCGCGTCGGTGGATGACATACTCGAGTCAGCCGTGATCGCTCAGAACGCCAAGAACGAGCAACTGGAACCAACAATCATTCACGAGAACGCCCTCGATGTCTTGGCACATCAGATAGTTGGCATTGTTCTGGACCTTCGCAGGGTCACAGTCGGAGAAGCGTTTGAGACCGTCAAACGTGCGTATCCGTATCGTGATCTGACGCCTGAAGGATTCGTGTCTGTCGTGAAGCAGCTCGGAACTGGCAGAGTAATCACAGTTCAGGAGGATGTGCTTAGGCCACGGTCTCCGAACACGTTCAGGTACTACTTCCAGAACCTCTCGATGATACCGGATATGAAGAGGTACAACGTGTTCGATTTCTTCCGCAAACGCAGGATCGGCACACTTGATCAGGACTTCGTTGCTCGCAAATGCAAATCAGGAACAGAACTGATCATGTATGGTCAGACGTGGAAGGTGATAGTGGTCAATGAAGATCGACTATCAGTTGAAGTCGAACCAACAGCGCCCACTCTGAACGCGATCCCGAGCTGGGAAGGCGAAATCATACCCGTCACCTACGAAGTTGCCAACGAGGTAGGACGACTACGAGGCATAATCTCCACAGAACTCGATGACCCCGCAAGGATCGCTCAGCTCACGAACGGTCTACACGTGACCGATGAAGCCATGCAGAAGGCTGTTGAATCAATACGAACTCAAATGGAGAACTATCCGGTTCCGACCGACACTGGTGTGGTCATTGAGAAGTTCGAGAACTGCATCATCCTACATGCATGCCTCGGAACTCTAGCGAATGAGACATTGTCGCTCGCTTTGAGCTCATTGTTGAGCGCACGACTCGGCGTAAGTGTATTCGCACAAACTGATTCCTACAGAATCGCATTCATCTCCCCGTTCAAGATAGAATCAAGACTCGTGGAGAAGGAACTACGCCAACTGACTCCTGACGAGCTCGAGGAAATTGTCGGCAACGCGCTGGAGAACTCTAATACGTTTGCGTGGAGGCACTGGCATGTCGCGAAAAGATTCGGTGCCGTCGAACGAACCGCCGAATACAAGGCGGGCAGGGCGAGACTTCTAGTCAAGGTCTTCAAGGGCACTCCGATTGAGGAAGAAACGAAGAGAGAGGTCTTTCTCGAGAAACTCGACTTGGAGCACGCGAAACAATTCATCAAACACATCATAGACGGCACGATTTCGCTTCAGACAGTAGAGGCTGCGGAGGCAACTTGTTCCCCGCTCGCGTTACCGATCGTAGACAAGATCATCCCACATGACCTTCTTCGTCCAGCAATCCCAAGCAAATCCCTAACCCAGATCATCAGGGAGAGGTTGCTCGCAAGTCGCGTTCGCCTTGTTTGTCTCTACAAAGGCGATTGGGATGGGATCAGAGTTGTCGGCGAACTCCCAAAAGTCATCAAGTGTCCCAACTGCAAATCCACGTTGATCGCTGCAACATACCTAGGCGATGACGGCCTTGCAAAGATCGTGAAGCGTAGAGCCCGTCACCAGAAAGTGTCTGATGAGGACGAGCAAGCATACAAGCGGGCTTGGCTGAGCGCGAGCCTGATGCAGACAAACGGGAAAAAGGCCGCAATTGTAATGAGTGGAAGGGGAGTCGGACCGACCACCGCGGTACGAGTGCTAAGGAAGCTGCATCGTACGGAAGAAGACTTCTACGTTGACATACTGAAGGCGGAACGCGAATACGCCAGGACGAGACTTTTCTGGGACTAGAACTACTGAGGATCTAGCTCAAAGAGTTGCCCGCCAACGAGTTCTCGGGCAACGAGTTGCCCGACTCAACGTGACCACAAGCGTAGCATCGCCAAGTACCTGGGACATCTTCGTGCATATCCGCTAGGCCGCAGGACGAACAGATCATCAATTTTCACTCCGCAGCAGCAAAGCCCGCTTGTTGGATGTACGACGTCGCCTCTAGCGCCTCAAAAGTCTATGCATGACACATCCATGGAGGTGCACATGACCGCGAGGGTCAACGAGCACACACCAATTAGGCATTAGTATATCCTGATCTCTGAAGGAGTAAGCGGGATCTGCATTCGATGTCTGAGCAAAGAGTGGCACCGTACGGCTCGTGGAAGTCTCCGATCACGTCGGAATTGGCGGGCGCTGCTGCACAGCTTACCGAAGTCGCGGTTCATGGAGATGAGACCTACTGGAGAGAACTCCGCCCGGAGGAGCAAGGACGTTTCACGATCATGAAACGTGGAACTGATGGGCGAGTAGTGGAGGTAACGCCGTCTCCGTTCAATGCTCGCACGCTGGTACACGAGTACGGAGGCGGCAGCTACGTCGTTGCTGATGACACGATTTGCTTCTCGAACTTCTCTGATCAGCGCCTCTACAGGCTTGATCGTGGTACCCAACCTCGACCGATCACTCCAGAGGCTAACATGCGATATGCAGATGGCGTCGTGGATTCGCGTCGGCGTCGGATGATCTGTGTCAGAGAGGATCATAGCCATACTGAGCGCGAGGCAGTAAACACTCTAGTAAGCCTCGATCTTGACGGGAAAGACAGCGGTCAAGTGCTCGTTTCTGGAAATGACTTCTACTCTTCACCACGTCTGAACCCTGAAAGGTCGCGTCTCGCATGGCTCACATGGAACCACCCCAACATGCCCTGGGATGGAAACGAGCTCTGGGTCGGCGAACTGAAAACTGATGGAACTCTAGGCCGGACCGAGCGAGTTGCCGGCGGCCCTGAGGAATCCATCGTACAGCCGGAATGGTCCCCCGACGGAATCCTCTACTTCGTCTCGGACCGGACGGGTTGGTGGAACCTCTATCGATGGCGCGAAGGTCGAGTTGAACCATTGCACGAGATGAAGGCCGAGTTTGGAAGGCCACACTGGACGTTCGGAATGTCCTCCTACGCTTTTGAGTCCGCAGGGCAAATCATTTGTGCCTACACAACCGGAGGAACATGGAATCTAGCAGAAATCGACACAGCAAGTCTCAAGTTGAAACCGATCGAGAGCCCCTACACTGACATAACGTATGTTCGAGCTGCATCCGGGCGCGCAGTCTTTGTGGCTGGCTCACCAACCGAACCCGACTCTATAGTCCAATTCGACCCTGCAACACGGCGATTCAGTCTTGTATATCGCTCTCGATCTGTGACGATCGATCCAAGATATGTGTCAACCCCACAGGCGATCGAGTTCCCAACCTCAAACTCCCTGACAGCACACGCCTTCTTCTACGAGCCAAAGAACCCGGCGTTCACTGTTCCACGCGGTGAACTTCCGCCCTTGATAGTCATCTCTCATGGTGGTCCCACTTCAGCGGCCAAGGCAACGCTCAATGTGACAATTCAGTTTTGGACAACCAGAGGCTTCGCAGTAGTTGACGTAGACTATGGTGGTAGCACTGGTTACGGCCGCGATTATTGGTGCCGGTTGTATGGGCAATGGGGTGTGGTTGATGTTGACGACTGCGTGAACGCCGCACTCTACCTGGTCAAAGGTGCAAAGGTTGATGGCAACCGACTTGCGATTCGAGGAGGTAGCGCTGGCGGATACACGACGTTATGCGCTCTCACATTCAGAAACGTTTTCAAAACAGGTGCGAGCTACTACGGCATAAGCGACATAGAAGTCTTCGACACGGAGACTCACAAGTTCGAATCACGCTATGACATCAAGCTCATAGGTCCTTACCCGGAGCGACGCGACCTGTACAGGGAACGGTCGCCTATCCACTTCACGGATCGCATCTCTTGCCCGATGATTCTGTTCCAGGGACTCGAGGACAAGATTGTCCCACCACACCAAGCAGAGCTGATGGTGCAAGCGCTGCGCGCGAAAGGCTTGCCCTACGCATATGTGGCATTCGAGGGCGAACAGCATGGTTTCCGACGCAAAGAGAACATCAAACGCGCATTGGAGGCGGAGTTGTACTTCTATTCAAAGATCTTCGGCTTCGAGTTAGCGGATCATGTGGAACCCGTCAAAATCGAAAACCTGAAGAGCTGAGCCAAAACCACGCGTAACAGTCGTGCATAGCAGGCTCGTACGCAACTCATTTCAAAGCCTCAGAGCATACAAAACCGGGTCTTAAAGCAGTATCTTGGTTCCAGGATTCAGCAGGTTGTTCGGGTCAAAGACCCGCTTTATCGACTTCATCAGCTGGATCTCTTTGTCCGTGAGCGACGCTTGTAGCTTTTCTGTTCTGATCTTTCCTATGCCGTGCTCTCCAGTTATGACTCCTCCAGCTTCGATGGCAATTCGATATATTTCATCTCTCAGCGCTTCTGCGTACCCTGACATGTCGCTCCGTCTCTTCATTATGTGCACGTGTAGATTGCCATCGCCTGCGTGCCCAAAGACAGGCAACAAGATGTTTTCTCTTCTCGCGATCTCCGTTATGGAGTCTATCACTCTCGCCAGTTCAGAGATGGGCACCGCCACGTCGAGGATGTCCACTGTTTCGCTCTTCAAGGCGGAGAATACGTTGCTTCTTATTCTCAGAATTCTGTCTTGATCTCTCTTTGATTCCGCGTAGAATGGTTCGAGGGCGCCGTTCTGTCGACATATCTCAGCGATCTTCGCACTTTCTGAAAGAGCCTGATCTTTACTCGGCTCAGCTACTATCACGATCAGGAAGCAATTTCCTATGTTGACTGGCCAGTTCTCACCAAGATGTTTTGCGGTCATCTCCATGAGATCTCTTTCAATGAACTCTATGGCGAGCGGGGTGCTCGCATCTTGGAGAATCTTAGGGACACTCGATATTGCGTCATGTCGGTTATCGTAAGGTAGAATGATGGTTGCCGTTGCTTCAGATCTTGGATACAGCTGTAAGATTACTTTGGTTATCACAGCCAGCGTTCCTTCGCTCCCGGTCATCAGATGCATGAAGGCGTAGCCGACGTTGTTCTTGTGTAACCTTCCTCCTAGGCTCAGTATCTCCCCTGTAGGGAGCACGACTTCCAGTCCTCTCACGTGATTCCTCATGACTCCGTACCTCACTGCTCTTGATCCTCCGGCGTTTGTGGCGACCAGTCCGCCAAGCTGAGCATTCTCATCGCCAGGATGTGGCGGGAAGAAGAGAGCGAACTCGTTGGCGGCTTCCAAGAGTCTCCCAAGAGTCACTCCTGCTTCGGCGACGGCCATCATGTTCTTCTTGTCAATCTCGACTCTGTTCATCCGTTCCATGGAAAGGACTATTCCATTTCGTGTCGGGATTGCTCCGGCTACAAGCCCTGTCCCGCCCCCTCTGGGGAAAACTGGAATGCCATGTTTGTTGGCGAGCTGTAGTACTGCTGAAACTTGCTGAGCATTGGCCGGCCTCACCAAGACGAGATCTATCGCCGGCTCAGGCCTGACTGGGGCAGGTGTCTCATCGATCAGATAGTTCTGCATTTGGTCCCTGTTGGTTACGACGTGAGCCTTGTCGACAATTCTTTCCAGATCATCTACTATGCGTCTGTCCACACTACCACCCAGCCTGACCATAACTCGGCGAGCGCAAGCTCCCGACTTTAGTCGTGGAGTAAGCGAGCCCTTGCAGCTTAAATGTCTGGCACACACCGGATCTGCTGGGCCGAATGAGACAATCCCGGAAGGGACAGTAGGCTCAGATGTGGTTGAGATGTCCGAAGCCTCGAATAAGGC
>JBAVVE010000181.1:0-3918 GCA_049697135.1 Bathyarchaeia archaeon
AGCCTGTCTTTCGATTTGAATGAGAAGTTCTCCTCCTCTGCTAATTCCCCCGGCACACAACCGGGTGGGCGTGGCTTCTGGTTCCGAAGCGAATCCATGGCGCTATTGGCCGCAATCTATCTTGCCACTCAGTTCGGTCCATCTCCTTCAAGTGAGCACCCCGTTGGATTTAGTAATCATTGCTTTGGATAGCAGTGGTTCTTGGATAGATAGACACCGCAGAGTCATTTCAGGTCATAGATGATTGTGCACTGGAAACAGGACACCGAAATTTGAACCGTCGATTGGCGTCGTGCTTGATCTGTGTGTGGATCACTTGGTGCGACCGTCGAGAATTGGACCGTCGTCGTCGGGTACCTTGGTGCGGGCGTCGTGATTTGAACCGTCGGTACGAGGCGTTGTTCGTCTCTCCCTGGTGCGCGCACGCATGGCACGAATCTCTCGCGGTACGACATCAAGTCATGTAGCTCGCGAAATCGTCAGCGCCGTCTCGGCCGTCCTCGCGTGATGGACGTAGTCAACTAGGGTCCAGTTGTCGTGTTCTGTGAATTCCAGATCAAGCCTGCTGTAGAGGTTCTTGACGATTAGTCGTCTAAGAACTTCGGCGCCTTTGCCCAGCAATTCTTGAAGCGCCTTGTAGAAGGTATCGAGGTGGTCTGGAATCTCCTCGCGTCTGATTTGATAGCTCTCCTCGATACGCCTATAGATAGTGGCTCTCACGATTTCGCCGGGGGCCAGCAGGCCATAATCAACAGCGTCGAGTAGCGTAGTTGTGATGAGAGCAGGTGTGGCGGCGGGTTTGAGTGCTGAAGATCCATAATCTTCGCTCATGTGGTATTGCCTAGTCCGAATTGCATGGAGCAGGGTATATTAGTGTACCGCAAGTGGCACGTTGACGTTCTCTCCCATTGAAGCGGAGCTCGATCAGGTCGCCAACGCGAGTCTTGGAGGATTCCTCCCCAAACGAGACGATCATGAATACGAACATACTGACGAAGACGAACACGAAGACGACTAGGAGGAGTAAACTATGTGTGTGTGGGTCTAATCGTGCGGGCACCTGAATTTGAACCGTTGTACACCACTCTATGAAAAGAATCGCGTCTTCATGCAAGTTGCAGAGCTATGCCTGGGAAGACTGCGTGACTGTGTGCTTGCAGCGTATCGATCAGAAACTGGCCTTCATTCAAGCCAGCCAGCGTGTCTTCATAGCAGCAGATCAGAGTCAAGGGCAGCTCCAAGTGTCTGCCAAAAGCTCGCTCCCTTTGGATCAACTTGTCAACCATTCCGCGTTTGGCAAGCGAGGTTGCATCCGCTACCATTCTGACAGGTACTCCTCGTTTCATGAGTCGCTCTATTAGGTCGCTCAGTAATGGGCTGGTCTTGAGATCGTTCAGTCGCTCTTCTGCAACCATGAGCGTTTCATAGTCAGTTATTGTGAGCGAACGGTCCTGCTCGTACCTGTCTACATAGATTCCCCAGTGTTTCATAGCTTCCCGCAACTCGTCATGAGGCTCATGGTCAGTTACATAGACCGCAACTCCCTGTTTCTCGAGTGCTTCTTGGAGGAAAGGAAAGACCAGTTCACGTTTCGCACCAATATTCGAATAGAATAGGACAGCATGATCGTTTGGAGCTAGACCTTGCAACGTCCTGACAATGTCGGACCTTTCCAAGTCAGCTCGCAGAACATGTTCGCGCCGAGGAGTATTTGGTGGTTGTGAAAGACGTGTTAGGAATTACGACCACGAAAGGCAGACAGGAATGGTTGCGATGGAGATTTCATATGCACTAGTATAGAAGAAGTGGCCCCTATTACCATGCTCCTAGCTACGACAAGAACCCTCGTCTACCCCCGGGCATTTTGCCGGTCTTTGTCATGCCATCGTTTCGATCTAGATCTACTTATTTCGAGGCTCGAGACGAAGTCTCCAATCAAGAGAGATCACCGCTGATCGTTTCATCGAGTTGTCCCTCGACGTAACGGCAGACTTGTCACACAAAATTGGAGGCCTGCATGTGCAGAGAAGATGTCA
This sequence comes from Bathyarchaeia archaeon, assembly GCA_049697135.1. Classification (GTDB taxonomy): domain Archaea; phylum Thermoproteota; class Bathyarchaeia; order 40CM-2-53-6; family 40CM-2-53-6; genus CAVPLU01. Next base: position 2,037 of record JBAVVE010000181.1, read on the forward strand.
TAGTAGCAAAGAACCTGAGTTTGACAGGATGCTTGTTGAGTCGCTAAATGAAAGCTTCGCCACGATTCTGGGCGAGATTCCCAAGAAAACGGTCTATGATATCCTCGAGAAGAAGCGCAATATTGCAGCGAATCGCATACCTGAGAGATTGAATGAGTTCACGACAGCCTTGGAAACATTGTTTGGGGTTACGCCCAGCAAGGCAATAATGAGAATCATCGTCAAGAGACTGTACTCCAAGTTGGGACTAACCTACGTCGAAAGACCCGACTGGCGACTCCCTGACTACGTGAACGAAGCAAAATCAAGAAGGACGTTGTTCAACGATCCGGCTGAACTATCTTTGATGTTCGAGAGACCTGCCAGAAGCTAACTTCTCGATAGACTGCTCTTGATGAAGCTAGATGCGGGTTTCTCTCACGCAGACTCTCGGGCTTCATGTCTATTGTGACAATGAAGCCGATATTTCTCTCAGAGAAAATCGTATACAGTACTTCTGCGAGTCTAGGAAGACATTCCACTAGCTTCTTATCTCCACCGCACCCACCCGTTGGTCATCGGTGAGGCTCAGGATGGAATGTCCCAACTGTGGTGATCTCCTTCGTGAAGGAGCTCGCTATTGCTCGAAATGTGGGGCACGAATGCGGGAGCATCACGCATCTGGAGAACAAGTGCCTCCGTCAAGTGAGACACGAACGCCCTCCCATCCGGTGCAAAACGTGGGTTCCTCCGAGGATCGACTGGAGAATGCTAGAGTTGGCTATCGGGCGGCCCTCGACATTTGGAAGGCGCAAACGCGCTTGGCCTCATCCAGATTCAACGTGATGATTGTTGCCAACAGCATTATTCTAGGTGCAATTGGCTTGACAATTAGAGGCAATCACCTGCTGCCTGTTCTTTTCACGCGAGGTCTCTGTCTCGTAGGAATCGTTGTGTCATTGGTGTGGCTACATGCTTACAGGCGCGCCTCCCAACACAATAGTTACTTTCTATGGTCGGCTCGTGAACTGGAGAGTTACTTGGCTGACCCGGTCGTGACAATCTCGCGCGGAGCGATGTTCTCCGAAGGCAACGAAGTTGCGTTGACGATCGATGGCGAGAAGAAGAAACTCCGCCTGGGCTGGTTGGCACGTATGGCTGGGACGGAATCATTCTCGTATTTCGTAATCGCCGTGTTCATGTTGTTCTACATTGCGCTCCTGTTCCGATTCTGAGCTGTTTCAGGACAACACCGGATAGAGGAGTTCTTGATCTACCAAGGTTTCCTAGTCATGGAGCTGAAGTCCCCACTCTTTCCCAGTGGCACGATGATCGGCATAGGTGCAGAGGAGGGAAAGTAGGGTTATTAGGGGATTCCTCTCCAAACGAACAGGAACGGGAGAGGAGGAGCAGTTTTGTGTGTGTACCTTGGTGCGCGCACACACACTGTAGTTTTGACATTAAGCGAGTGTCAGTATGATGGATTCAAGTACAACGATCATTACAATGGACAGTGCTACGGCAACTTGGAACCTTCTGTCCCTGAAGAATGAAGGCATCGAGCGCCCTCCTCTAGCTGCTGTTCTTCGCTCGAACGCACATTCCATCGGCACTTCCAAGCGACGTTCGATGGCTGCAAGGGTTTTGATCAATTCTCCTCGCCAGATCAAATAGCCGACCGAGCTCATGATGACAAGAGCGAGTATCGGTGGAACCAGCGGCAAAAGGATCGGGAAGTATTCAAGCCCTGCAGCCGCGATTGCGACGGTCGCTGCCAAGAGAATGCCGATGACGTGGTAGAAGGTATCCCGAAAGGACCTGAGATCAGCTCTCCCTTCCGCATAGACCACCCTCAGGTCCGCTCGTTCTTCGGATGAGGGAGTCTTCTTGTTCTCATGAATTG
>JBAVVE010000182.1:0-9152 GCA_049697135.1 Bathyarchaeia archaeon
ACGGAAGCTGGGTTGATGAAGGCATCGTCTCCTTCCAATGAGTCTTCGAAAGCTTGGCAAGATCCAGAACGTCATCATCACGAAACTTGGCGAGGCCTGCCGCGACCAACTGATCAGCGACCCAATATGGAACTTCCACTTCTTGACCTATCCTAGCTGACCGCAGTCTCTCGGTTGCGGGATGAGAGAACGGAATCTCGCGAGTGAGAACTACTCTCACCGGTAGGTTCTGGAAGTCAAGGTCGACATCAGCTATCGAAGGCGATCCGCCCAAGAATCCGTCTCCGTCACTGCGAAGAATGGGCTTGACACATAAGTTCTTCCTCATCAGAGACGGGTGAAAATGATTCCCGTTTCAGCAGGCGGACTCCATCCCATCGCTTTTTTAGGCGTCTCAGCCCGCATCTAAGCATCTGCCCTAGATTCGCTTGAGTGAGTTGAACGATTGGTGTTTCGTATGGAAAGTGCGATGTGGTCGGAGAAGTATCGGCCGACAACCCTTGCAGAGATGAGAAACCAAGTCGAAGTGGTCGGCCGCTTGAAACGATTCGCTGAGACGAAGACGATGCCTCACTGTCTCTTTGCAGGGCCTCCTGGAAGTGGAAAGACTACCGCTGCGTTGTGCTTGGCGCATGACCTGTTCGGGGAGAGATTCATGGACGCGTTCATGGAGCTGAACGCAAGCGATGCACGAGGCATAGATGTCATCAGGACCACAGTCAAAGAGTTTGCCAGAATCGCCACTATCAGCGAGGTTCCATTCAAGATCCTAGTCCTCGACGAGGCCGACAACATGACGGCCGACGCCCAACACGCCCTTAGACGCACGATGGAACGCTACACAGACACTTGCCGCTTTGTCATGAGCTGCAACTACTCCGGCAAGATAATCGAACCTATCCAGTCCAGATGTGCAATCTTCAGGTTCGTCCCTCTTGGCGAAGAGGACATCGCAGCCTACATCAAGATGGTTGCCGAAAAGGAGAAAGTTCACCTGGAGGAACAAGGATTGCGTGCACTGGCCACTGCATCTGAAGGAGATCTACGAAAAGCCATCAACACGCTTCAAGGAGCCGCCTCGGTTGGCAGATCCATCGATGAGAAAGTCGTGTACGAAGTAGTCGGCAAAGCCAAGCCAGGAGATGTTCAAGAACTTCTCGAAATAGCAACCAAAGGAGACTTCATCAAGGCACGAGAAAGACTCCGGTCACTCCTGCTTCAGCAGGGACTCTCCGGGAAGGACATCTTGAAGCAGATTCACTCGGAGATCCTTCGTATGCCAATCCCCGAAAAGAACAAGATCGAACTCATAGACGCAACTGGTGAGATAGATTTCAGACTCGTCCAAGGTGCCGACGAGGAGGTACAGCTCTCTTCACTCTTAGCTCGACTGGCCTTGACCAGTTCACAGAAACGATCGAGCTGAGCCGCCAGGATGAACCCTCCCTGGACCGTCAAGTATAGGCCGAAGAAACTCGCCGGCGTAGCTGGAAACAAGATTGCGCTCCAGCAGATCGTAGATTGGTTGGATGCATGGTTCAAAGCGATTCCGAAGAAGAGGGCCCTGCTCCTTCACGGTCCACCTGGAACAGGTAAGACAGTCTCCGTGGAAGCTTTGGCCAGAGAACGCGGCCTCGATCTTGTGGAGATAAACGCTAGCGACGAGAGAAACAGAGACGCCCTCGATCGAATAGTAGGAGCGGCGACCAGACAGTCGGATCTCTTTGGAAGAGCCCGCCTGATACTCATCGATGAGGTCGACGGCATCAACCTGAGAGAGGATCGAGGGGCTGTCGATACGATTGTGAGACTCGTCCAGGAGACTCAGGTTCCAGTAATATTGACAGCGAACGATCCTTGGGACCCGAAGATCGGCCCGATCAGAAACGCAACTACGATGATTGAGTACAAGAGACTGGGCCTCAGAGACACTCTGCCTTACCTGAAGAAGATCTGCCAAACAGAGGGCATAGAAGTCGACGAGCAGGCGCTCAGATTGATCGTCGACAGAAATCAGGGAGACATGCGCTCTATCCTGAACGACCTTCAGACCCTAACCTCCTGGCGTAAGAGACTCACGTATGACGAGACGACTTGGCTCGCATTCCGTGACCGAAAAGAGACGATCTTCGAAGCTCTGCGGACAGTCTTCTCGTCGCCCACCTGCTTGCAGGCACGACGAGCAGCAGACATGTCGGGCATCGACTTGGACATGTTCTTCGAATGGGTCTATGAGAACGCGCCAAGACAGCTGAATGATCCACGTGATCTCTGTCAGGCCATGATTGCCTTGGCTGACGCTGACTTGTACCGAGCCAGGATAGAACGTAATCGGATATGGGAACTGCTTCCGTATCAGATCGAGATGGAGACAGCCGGAGTTGCCATGTCAAAGGAGTTCACAAAGCCTGCATGGGTTCCGATGAAGTTCCCGGAACGTATACAGCTCCTATCAAGAACGAGAAAGGTAAGATCGATCGAGGCCGAGTTGGGTAGAAGCATTGGTGCACGTTGTCACATTTCTTCAAGACGCGCCATTTCCCGATATCTCCCGTACGTGAAGTACGTTCTCGACAAGAACCCCGCCACTGGAGCAAGACTCGTTGAATGGCTAGGTGTAAGCGAGGATGCAATGGAATACCTTGGTGTGAAACCGCCATCTGCCGAGTTGCCGCCGACGACGGAGAAGGCTGAGAGAAAGAAGGCTAGGCCTCGTGCAACGACGAAGACGACACAGAAGAGAAAAGCTACCTAGCGTCTCCCTTGTCTAGCGATTGAAAGCACGTGCCCCAGTTCTGGGAGTATGAGTCTGCTGACTGCAGTAGCGACGCCATCAGGGGATCCTGGCAGGCAGAATACCGCCTTTCCCTTGACAACACCTGCCATTGCACGAGACATCATGGCAGCTGACCCAATCTCATCGTAGCTGATCTTGCGAAACAACTCCCCGAATCCCGGAATCTGTTTCTCAAGGAGAGGGGCGACCGCTTCCACTGTGACATCTGAAGGTGCAATGCCTGTACCGCCCGTGATGATGATGACGTCGGCATCCGTCCTCAGAGCATTCCGAACAGTAGTGCGCAGGAAGCTCATTCGGTCAGGTATCAATGCGCGGCCAGTAATCCGGTGTCCTGCCTGTCGCACGAGTTCCTCGATCTTGTCGCCTGAAGGGTCATCTATGGGCAGCCCTTTCCCTTTCTGCTCTGCCTTCGATGTGCTGCAGGTCACAATGAAGACGGACGCTGTCTTCTGGGCATGCGCTTTGTGTATCGAGGGAACACTCATCGTCTTGCTCATCCCTTGGATTTCGCCAAGACCCTGATATCCACTATCCGGGTGTCAGGATATTGACCACGAGAATCCTTCTCGTACTGTTTCACCATGTCCCACAATGTGAGGAGATACGTCGATGTTGCGCTGAGTGCTTCCATCTCGACTCCGGTCTTCGCAGTGGTCTTGACAGTTGATCGAACCGTGATCGATGATGAGCTGATGTCTGCTTTCGTTCGAACGTTCGTGATCGGAATCGGGTGACAGAACGGTAAGGTCTGAGGTGTGTTTTTTGCAGCTAGGACTGCTGCGACTTCTGCTGCGGCTATCGGATCACCTTTCTCTATGCGGCCCTTTCGTATTCTCGCTATTGTTGACGGCTTGAGGTGGATCTTTCCAGAGGCAATTGCCTCCCGAAGAACCTCCTTCTTGGAGGTTATGTCGGCCATCGAGAACTTGCTGCTATTGCGGCTCAACTTGTGTCACTCAGAAGCTTTTCACTACATTCCTGGAGGGCCTATTTTAGGCTCGCAGGCGTGTGCGGTGAGGGAAGTACCTGTTTAGTTGAACTTCCTGCGTGGCTTGTGGGCAGTTTCGAGGACTGCTTCTAGACTTTCTTGCATTGCAGATGCAGGGACTTGGGCGAATCCAAGGAGGGTTGTCCTTCCACGCATGCCCTCGCCAGACTTCTGGGCGGAGATGACGCCGATGGAACTGAGTGCGCGGACATACTTCCATATTTGCGTGTGTTGGCGCGGTTCCTCGTTGAACTCATCGCAGGCAGCATGGTATTCGCGTTCTACTTCTCCCATGCTGACGTATGCGGTGTCTCTTTGAATGAGTAATCGAGAAAGGGCGAGCAGGAGCAGCTTTTCGTGGATTGAAAGAGCGGCTATGTAGTCAGTTCTCATAGCCGGATAAACACTTGCGATTGCTTTCCTGACGTGCTCGGCGGATACTGCATGCGAACTCTCTGAGTCTGCATACTTTCCAGCTCTCCAGAGTAGCTCAATAGCATACCGAGCATCACCGGCCGGGCCCGCCACATCTGCCAAGAAGCTAATCGTCTCTTCTTGCACGGTGCTTTCTTTGAAGGCGAGTTCGACTCGGTCGGAGATAATGGTCTGGAGTTGATTTGCAGAGTATTTGTCAAGTCTTACAAAGTTGCGTTGTAGGGTTCCGCTTGTGCTTGCGTCTAGTTTGTCGAGGTATGCGGGTTCTCGGAGGATGCAGATCAGAGAGAGGCGCATGGGCGCGCCTAGGCGTTCCTCATGGATCCTTGTCAATGTGTAGATCGGTGTGGAGCCTTCTGTCTGTATCAGGCTTTCAAGCTCGTCAAGTGCCAAGATCAGATGGGCATTCTGATCATCGAGCAAATCCATTAGAACCTGAAGAAGCTCCTCCGGTGCGAACCCTCGTTTCGGAAATTCAGGCAACAGTTTCTCGACGGCACGTTTCATTATGAGGAAGAGGCTGCCTTTGTTCTCCCTACAATTCACGTGAACGTAGTGCAGGTTGACCTTACGATTCTTTGCGGCCTTTGTGATGTCGAGGCCGAAACGTTGGCACAGGACCGTCTTGCCGGTTCCTACGTCACCTGTTACTAGCACGCGTTGGCTCATTGAGCCAGGTTTCTCGATCGCGAATCTGAAGAGTTGTACGAGGAAGCCCAGTTTGTCTTCTCGATGAGGAAGGCGTGATGGTATGTAATCGAGTGAGAGGGGTCCTTCGTTCTTGAAGACCGTTGGTTTTGATAGAATCTCCTTCACTATGTCTGAAGGCAACTGCTCAAGGACCCCTACGTTCTTCATGACTTAACGTGACCTGCTGAGTCTTATCTGTTGTGCACACGGATTCGATAAACACGTGAGAGACAAGTGAAACTGAGGATCGATGGTGACTACCTAAACCGTGTCCTCGACTCATCGAGAACCCGGTAAATCTCATCACGAGCCGGGGGCTCAAGCCTCACGTGAGTACCATCACGCTTGATGATGGTTCGACCTTTCTCAAGCTTCGTCATCTCCCCGATCACGCATGCATTGATTCCCTGCCGCAGTAGTGACTTTACGATTTGTGTGGCGTTGGCTGGTCTTGCTGTGATAAGGAGTGCTCCAGAGCTCAGCACTCTAGACGGATCGATTCCCAGAGCATTGCATATGGCCTCTGTCTCTGGAGCCATCGTGATCCTTGACTCATCGACCACTATCCCTGTCCTTGATGCTTCTGCGAGTTCCCATAGGCCACAGATGATGCCGCCCTCTGTTGGATCATGCATGGCATGCACGCCCCCAGTCTTGCTTGCGATCGTGGCGTCTCTGACTACGCTGATTCTCCTGTAGAGTTCCTTCGCTCGTTGAACAGCATCTTCTCCAAGTGATGTCGCCAATTCCTTTTCGAGATCGTGTGCGAGAATCGCGGTGCCCTCTATTCCAATGGTCTTTGTCAGGATGACTTGGTCGCCTGGTTTGGCCCCCGCTGTCGTGATGTACTTGCCGGAGATAACCTCGCCGATCATGGAACCCACTATTATTGGCCGGTCCAGACCGGGTGTGATCTCTGAATGTCCTCCAGCAACTGTGACGGATATCTCGCGCGATGCCTCTTCCACCTGGTCCATGATCCTCTCAAGAACACCGACATCTGATTGCTCAGGGAGCAGAAGACAGCAGAGGAACCACACAGGCTGTCCCCCGCGTGTCGCGACATCGTTGGCGTTCACATGAACGGATAACCAACCGGCATTCTTCTGTGCGCCGGTGATTGGATCGGTAGTCAGTACGAGGAGTTTCCCTCTCACGCGCACCACAGCTGCGTCCTCCCCCAAAGCAGGGCCAAGAAGCAGTCTGCGATTAGGCGCTCCCGTCCGCTTGAAGACAATCTCGGACAGAAGGTCTCGAGGAACCTTCCCTGTCGGGAAAACTTTGCCTACCATAGTCCTCCTCTCTCTCCCCGTGTTCCACACAGCCAGCCTGACGTGAACACATCACCCAATATGACTGTTCCTGTCAGGATCGAACTCATTGGAAAAGGAAGCTGAGGAGCGGGCTCGCGCACTCAAGATCGATTTCATTCAATCAAATGGGCCAGACTCGTCATCGCCCGCATATATGACGACTGCAAAAGCAGCATTTCGGTCTTGCGTTTTGGACGAAGCTCATAGCCTGCAGCATCGTTGGGAACGCATCCGAGTGGGGTCAACTTGATATGATCGGGTCCGCGCACCTTCAATTTCAAGCGAGTCCCGATCATGAAACTACCATCGGAGAACGCACTCTCTCGATGTAATGGTTCCTGTGTCTGCGGCGACATGTCCTCGGATTGAGGAAGATTGACCCGTATATCATTCACGCCAATCGCCTTCGAGAGTCTCGGCGTCAGATCCATGTGCACATTTGTCGAGACTCCCGATGTCAAGATCCTCATCGACGCGGGTGTCGCACTGGGTCCACGTTTTCGCCTTTTTCCCCATCCGAGAGAGTATGAGGCGTTGGGGAAATGCCGTGAAAGTATTCGTAGACATGCGAAGATTGCGGACCTAGTAACCGTCTCTCACTATCATCATGACCACTTCACACCGAACTTCATTGACACAACGTGGCTGGCGAGCAGCCCGCGGGAAGCGACAGGCATCTATCGGGGGAAAACCATGATGGTCAAGGATGCGAGATCATCGACCAACGTCAGCCAAAGGAGAAGAGGATGGATCTTCCAAAGCTTCTGCCGAAAGATTGGAACTAAGATCATCGTGGCTGACGGCAAGAGCTTCGAATATGGTAGCACTAGGCTGAGATTCTCGCACCCCCTGCCACATGGGGAAGATTCGAGTGAGCTCGGGTTCGTTCTGGCAACAGTAGTAGAATCGGATTCGGAGAAACTTGTTCACGCATCAGACATCCAAGGACCAATGTCAGACACCGCGCTCCAGTTCGTTCTCAGCGAGAAACCATCCGCAGTCATAATCGGAGGCCCACCATTGTACCTGTCAGGAGTCAAAGTCGCTGAGAATTCAATCAGAAAAGGGATGGAGAACCTCGCGGTTATCGCCAGAAAGGTGCCACTAGTGGTTGCCGATCACCACCTGCTCAGGTCTGAGGATTCTGCTCGAGAGCTTTCTGCGATGTCCGCATCAACAAAGCGTCTCGGAGGCACCATCATGAATGCGGCCGAGTACATCCGCAAGGAACCTCAATTCCTTGAGGCAAGACGGAAAACCCTGTACAAGGAAGACCCACCATCCAAGCAGTTCATCAAATGGACGAAATTGAGGGAAGAGCAGCAGCGTCAGACCAAGCCGCCGCTAAAACAAGGGAGAAGAAAAAGAGGGTAAGACTTCAGAGGCGCGTTAGGCTCCAACGAGCTTGTCCGCGACTCTGAACTTCTTTCCACACTGCGGACATGAGAAGTGTTTCACGTGAAGAGCCGGTCCTCTACCGTCTCTGGGTTGCATGTTCCATTCTTTCATGGGCCGTTCGATGTCAATTCCACATCTTGCACATTTTGTCACGTCATTCACCAGGCTTTGATCGGCTGCATGATCTGCCTCGCGCCCAGCGGGCTTGTTCGAGGACAGTCATGCGCCGTCCATGCGGGGTACCAGGCGCAAAGTATATGAATGTTCCGCCGATGGGACACTAATGTGTCAACCATTCTGTCCTGCTGCCCGAATCTGAAGCAGAACGAGCTCAAGGACCTGCTTCACCGCCTCCTGAACATCGAGGGATAGCCCTGTACCTGCATTGAAGATCTTCCCTTCGATTCCGAAAACGGTCAGGTTGCACGGTAGTTGGTTCAGTGTGCGTGCAAGCTCAATCGCTTCGCCGACACCGAAGGCATGGGTTGAGCAGCGGAAGTAGCTCGTTGGAATCGGGTGTGCTCGTGCGTCGAAATGGTGGATCATGCCTGGTTTGGCGCCTGAAGCAACAGCGTCAACCAGGATGACATTGTCTGCGTTCTTCCATGACTCCATCAATTCTGTCCCTTCCCCACTCTTCTCGATCACAGTAACACTGTTCAGAGACAGTTCTCTCAAGCGACGAGCAACCAGAATCCCCACAGCATCGTCGCTACGATACTCGTTGCCCACTCCGATGACGAGAATGCGAGCATTTGCCGGCAAGATTCGTGCCAGACCTTCACTCGCGTTCAACAACCAGTTTCAGCGAATGTGTGGAGCACGAGATGCATGGATCGTAGTTGCGCACGGCCTGCTCGCATTGCCACGTGAGCTTCTCCTGGGTCAGTTTGAGGTTCTTCGACACGAACTCACGGAGATCACTCTCGATGATTCTCTGGTTCTGCGCTGTGGGCGGAACGATCTTGGCGTCGAGAATCACGCCGCTCTCGTCAATGCGGTAACGGTGGTAGAGGATGCCACGCGGTGCCTCGGTGCAGCCACAACCTCTTGAAGCTCGAGGTTTCACTTCCACGGCTGGTTTCTCTGGCATCTCGTACTCGCCGATGATACGTAAGGCTTCGTCGCAGGCGTACACTGTCTCCACGCTACGCACAATGATGCTCTTGAAAGGATTGCGGCATTCTGGTGCAAGTCCGGCCGAACGTGCCGCTTCTTGCGCCAATGGAGAGAGACGGTCAAAGTTCAGGTTGTACCGTGCGAGGGGGCCGACGAAGTACGGGCCGCGGTCTTTCTGTACAGAATGGAGTGTGCTTGAGTATGGCATGTGTTCTTCGAAGAAGTGATTCTCATAGTCGCGTATTGGAATATCCAAGCCCTTGTTCGAGACGAGGCGTCCCTCGTTGAACGGATACTCATTCGGGTGGCGGAGGGCGACGAACTCGTAGTCCCGTTCAAACTTCGGGAAACGAAACGTCCCAACCAATCGGGTAGTCTCTACCGCGGCGTCTCGCGCCCACTTGAGACG
>JBAVVE010000183.1:0-3315 GCA_049697135.1 Bathyarchaeia archaeon
GAACTCATCTTGCAGTTACCAGCTTGGTAATCCGTTCCGCAGTCTGTTTCAGATGAGATGGCAACGGCAGCTCTCCGAGTTTTCTAGACAACAAGTACGCCATGTTCACATGGTGATACTCGTGAACGAATGTTCCTCCCCATTTAGACTTGAAACTGAAAATGCCCCCAGTCTTTGTTCCAGGCCTAGGGCTACAGGGCACGCCCCCCAAATCAAAAGTCGAGTAGCCTTCAGATGCTCCGCGCTTGATGATTTCCCAAACCAGTAGATCTCCCGCCCACCTCCCTCTGAGTTGACTTGAAGACGCGGCAAAGTAGTAGTACAATCGATGCTTATTGGGGTCGCAGAGAACCAAGGCGCCTTCAGCAACTTCGTTTCTGTCGGTCAGGACAATTTGGAGTCGCGCGAGTCCGGCAGGAAACATGTGCTTTCTGTAGGCGGCAAGTATTGATTCTTGCCAATAGTGTTCCCCCCCTCTTTCCATGGTTGCTCTGAGGATTTCGCTAAAGGCCTCAAGAAAATCTCCTTTGGTGTCAGTAACCGCATGGTATCCTTCAAGCATGGCCTTTCTCACCCCCCGTCTGGCGTTCTGTCTCAAAGATCGCCACAACTCCTCTTCCGTTTTCCGAAGATTCACCCTGAAAGTACAGCCCCCCACATACGTATGCAGCCCCAAAGCCTTGACCACATCAGGCCCGATTTGTCCGAGAGAGTCCTTCACTAATATGCCTGGGCAGAAGAAGCCTGGATTGAGTCGCGTCACCGTCTTGATGATCGTCTCTGTGATTTCAGTCCTCGTGTCCTCATCTAACACTAGCGGGCCGTCATCGATTATCTTGTAGGACTTGAAGGGAATAGCGCTTGGTATCGCAGCGAACGCACATCCGCCAATCAAATCGCCTCCAACAGTAGCCAAAACGAGTCCGGACTTCCCACATTTTCGCATCGACGACTTTGCGAGTGCAACATTGTAGGCCTCGGTCTGTTTGACGGACCCGATCTCAGATTCTGTGAGCGCTTCCCAGCAGCTGGGATTGCTCGGTTGCTCTTGGAGGATCACCTCCATTACTGTGGAGCCCTTCTGAGCATCGTTTACCTCATCTCTAGCTGTTGCTTCTTCCGTCACCTATTATCACTTACCATTTGAACCAAGACTCCTAACTTCTCAATTGACTCTCTCTGGATCAATATCTGTAGTTCCCGCGTTTGTTGGTTCGTCGTGCCTGAGAATTCGATGAACAAGATTATTGCTTTTTCAGCGGATGTTGACGTATTTTCAGCGAGATTGATGATGTTCTGTTTGCTGAGGATGCCATAGCCCGGTCAGCCGGCTTTCGCAAGGAGATCCGGTCCCCTTTGTGGGTTATTTGCGGAGTTCGTCGTGGAGCATTGTCCAGGGGTTGCCTCTGGACCCTTGGAGAGCGTGCGCAGAGTCTAATCCCCTAGAACAACAGCGCACTAACGACAGTCCTAGTGCACCATGTGACCTCGCGTGTGGATCACTTGGTGTCGAGATATAATCCTCGACGCCTGGAGGCTCTCTTTTAGCTGGCTTCTCGATTTGACATGCGGCCGGCCAAGCCCCGACCCTTGCTGAGCCGAATCTTCCTATCTTCCGGCAGATCCCGAAGAGGGAGCCTAATCTTCTTGCACATTTGTGCAGGCTGTCGCCGGAACGCAAGTCGTGTCCCCAAGGCAATGAATCGTTCTGTTTACTCAAATAGTGTCGGAGTTGAGTTTGCACTTTGACGCTGGAACAGGATCCTCTTCCTGCGGTGCTTTGAATAGAACGCTTGGCTTCTATTCCTTAATGAACACGCCGACGCGGTCATTCCAGGGAACCGGGGGATTCTTGGTATCGGAAGGAAATTGCGGAAGATCGCGTCCCTGAATGATACCTTCACAGTGGTGATGCCTCGACTTCTTCCCCCTGGGTCCTACGCGGCTCGTTTGACGTTGTTTGGATTTCGTCGGGACGAGCGTTTCACACAACGTCAGTGACGAAGACCGGTTCGCCATATCGATCAACCGTAAACAGTTATCTTGCCGGTCTCATCTTTTCACAATGTGCGTGTGCGCGGGAAGCTTGGGGACACGTGAATAAGTACACCTCCTGTTGACCCATGGCTGAGGTTGTCTACGACATGCCCAGAATCAACGTCGTTGAGCTGACAGAAGATCAGTATGAAGCATGGGATCGCTTAGTCGAGGACTCTCCTCAAGGCACAATCTTCCACAAGAGTTCTTGGCTAACAACATGCAGCGGACTACTGAAGCAACAGTTCAAGATTCTCGGCTGCTTCCAAGACGATGCGCTGGTTGCAGGCTGTTCATTCTTCACTCGTACCATCGGGGGATTCCTGAAGCTCGCGTCTTCCGTATGCACGATGACGCCATATGGCGGGATTGTCTTGTGCCAACCTGCGACGTCGAGGCAGAGACAGCAAGAGGCCTCGCAAAGAGCCTCAATCGAACTGATGTGTCAATCAATCGCCGCATACGGTTTCGACCGCGTACAACTGATCAACTCGCCTGGACTTGTCGACATTCGCCCTTTCACTTGGAATGGATGGAGAAGCAGGGTACTCTATGCCTACTGCCTCGATACAGATGTTGATTTCGAAGACCATGTGAGTTCGAAAGCCATGTCTCACATCAGGCGAGCGATGAAGGCTGGGATCATAACTCGGAAGTCTGACGACTTGGGTTCGTATTGTAGACTGTTCGCGATGACTTTTGAAAGACAGGGGCTGAAGCCGCCTGTCGCAGAAACTTTTCTCGCGCGAATGTTCGACTTGCTCAAGACACAGCAGTGTGGTGAGATGTGGGTTGCAGAAACGGCTTCCGGGGAGACCGCTAGTGCGGAGATCCTTGTTTGGGACAACAAACGGGCCTATGCGTGGTCGGCGGTCTCAGACACACAACTCAGGAAAACAGGCGCAGCTTCTCTCCTATTGCATCGAGAATTCCATGAACTGAAAGGTAGGGGAACACGAGAATACAACCTCATGTCCGCAAACATTCCCAGTCTGGCAAGTTTCAATTCAAGCTTCAATCCGCGGCTCGTACCATACTATGAGGTCGAGGATTACAATTTGAAGTTCGACTTTGCAAGGAGAATAGCAATGTCTCTGAAGAGAATCTCTCATGAGGGATGATTGTTCACGTGTGCCTATGAACGAGAAGCACTTCCAAATTCTTTCGTGGACGAACTGCGAGTTTGCCTAGCACGAGTCTAGTCCGATAATGCTAAGCCGATCATTCCAGGGCTCTCTTCAGTCTTATCCCCATCAGCCCGATCAGACGGGTCTTCTC